>NZ_JBHTCO010000041.1:0-137073 GCF_042665295.1 Scopulibacillus cellulosilyticus | reverse complement strand
GTTTTAAGCGTTATGATCGTTTACGATTACGTGTTTTATTACATCATCAATATAAATCAATGGGATATCAGTTAGGTTAAGGAGTAGGAGCTATTACTCCTACCCCAACATTTGACGTAGAACCAATTTTTAAAGGCAATGAAGAAGGACAATGGTGATTCAAAACGGTTTTACAGAGAAGGAAGATGAGCTGAGAACTTCCTAATACGAGGAGTCACTTACCACCTTTGAGCTGTATCGGGGAAAATAAAAGTATCCGATGCCGTCACAGCGACGTTACCGTAATAATGAGCCGTTAAATAGGCTAAGTTAAGCTTTTTGACGGAAACAAGGGTGGAACCACGATCCGCATTCGTCCCTTTTATGGGATGAATGCGGTTTTTTTATATAAAAAATTAACAAGGGGTGTTTAATGATGAACGACAAACTTATTCAAATCATTTTTCCAGATGGTCAAAAAAGGACATTCCCTAAAGGGATAACGCTGGAAGAAATCGCCGGGGCAATTAGCACAAGTTTAAAGAAGAAGGCAGTTGCGGGTAGTGTAAATGGCAAATTGTATGATTTGAGGCGTGCTGTTTGTGAAGATGCGGAAGTTACAATTTTAACTTTAGATTCAGAAGAAGGCCTTAAAATCTTGCGTCATACTACGGCTCACGTATTAGCTCAAGCTATTAAAAGAATTTATGGAGAAGTCAATTTTGGCGTCGGTCCTGTTATTGAAAATGGTTTTTATTATGACATGGATTTGTCCGAAAGCCTCTCTATTGAAGATTTAGAAAAAATTGAGGGGCATATGCAAGATATTATTAATGAAAATCTGGATATCGGGCGGATTGAAGTGTCCCGGAAGGAAGCCTATGAGATGTTTCAAAATGATCCGTTGAAATTGGAACTGCTGGGAGATATTCCTGGAGGAGAAAAAGTAACAATCTACAGACAAGGTGAATTTACTGATTTGTGCAGAGGGCCGCATCTGCCGTCAACTGGCTTTATTAAAGCATTTAAGTTAACAAATGTTTCGGGCGCTTATTGGCGCGGAGACAGTAAAAATAAAATGCTGCAGCGGGTGTACGGCGTGGCATTTGCTAAGAAAGAGGATTTAGATCGTTATCTTCACTTTTTGGCTGAAGCAGCAAAGCGCGATCACCGGAAGCTTGGCAAAGCGCTTGAATTATTCATGTTTTCAGAAGAGGCACCAGGGATGCCGTTTTATTTGCCAAAAGGGCAAATGATTAAAGGTGAACTGGAAGCTTTTTTAAGAGAACTGCAAAGGAAAAACGGTTATGAAGAAGTACGTACACCTTTTATGATGAATCAGCGTTTGTGGGAGCAATCTGGACATTGGGATCACTATAAGGAAAACATGTATTTTACTGAAGTTGATCAAACAAGCTTTGCCTTAAAGCCAATGAATTGTCCAGGTCACATGCTTATTTTCAAAAATAAACTCCGCTCTTACCGGGATTTGCCGATTCGCCTGGCAGAGTTCGGCCAAGTTCATCGGCATGAATTCAGCGGCGCATTAAATGGTATGTTTCGAGTCCGGACATTTTGTCAAGATGACGCCCATATCTTTGTGGCGCCGGGTCAGATTGAAGAAGAAATAAAAGAGATTATTAAGCTGATTGACAAAGTTTACAGCACTTTCGGTTTTGAATACAGCGTGGAACTTTCGACAAGACCAGATGATTCAATGGGCGATGACAGTCTATGGGAAAAGGCCGAAGGTGCACTAGAGAATGTATTAAAAGAATTAAAATACCCTTATTCGGTCAATGAGGGTGATGGCGCTTTTTACGGACCGAAAATAGACTTCCATATTAAAGATGCTTTAAACAGAAGTCATCAGTGTGCAACTGTTCAGCTTGATTTTCAAATGCCTGATAAGTTTGATTTGAATTACGTTGATGAAAAAGGCGGGAAAGCCCGTCCAGTTGTCATTCACCGCGCGATATATGGATCGTTAGACCGTTTCTTCGGTATTTTGATTGAACATTTTGGCGGAGCCTTTCCGGTTTGGTTAGCCCCTGTGCAAGCTAAGGTAATTCCTGTATCAAAAGCGCATCTTGATTATGCCAGCCGGGTCGAAAAGCTTTTAAAAGAAGCCGGTATAAGGGTTGACATCGATGACAGAGATGAAAAACTCGGCTATAAAATTCGTGAATCGCAAATGAATAAAATCCCTTATATTTTAGTTGTCGGTGATAAAGAGGAAAATGATCAAGCAGTCAATGTTCGACAATATAGCGGGGAAGGATCAGAAGCTGTTTCGTTAAATGACTTTTGTTCGAGGATAAAACTTGAAGTTAAAGATCGGCTGCTTAAATAATGTTAAGCAGAAATAAAGGTCCCTTTCTTTTATAAACTTTTTAAGATTACCTTTTAAAAAAAGAGCTCCTGTAAAGTAGTCCTTTAGATAGCATCCCAAATTATATCTCTGGACATCTTCATACAAAGGTTATAGAATTTTTATAATCTTGTACAAATAATTACGCTTAAAGGTGGATCACATGGAATATTCAGAACGCTTAAAAAAACTGCCTGTTCAATTTTTTGCAACCTTAGTTGAGAAGGTGAGTAGAGCTATTGCCGAAGGGCGGGATATTATTAACTTAGGACAGGGTAATCCTGATCAGCCAACACCTTCTCATATTGTTAAAGCCCTGCAAACCGCAGCGGAGAACCCTGACACACACAAATATTCCCCGTTCCGCGGCATGCCTGAGTTAAAAAATGCTGCAGCATCATTTTATAAAAAGCAATATGGTG
The DNA here is from genome assembly GCF_042665295.1 of Scopulibacillus cellulosilyticus. Lineage (NCBI taxonomy): Bacteria > Bacillati > Bacillota > Bacilli > Caryophanales > Sporolactobacillaceae > Scopulibacillus > Scopulibacillus cellulosilyticus. Next base: position 134,301 of record NZ_JBHTCO010000041.1, on the reverse strand, counting down.
TTGATGTTGACCCATTAACTGAGGTAGCCATTTTATTCGGAACAAAGGCTGGTCTAGTCGAACTGCCGATGTGTTTGTTAAACGAGGGAGACCTTATGTTATTGCCGGACCCGGGGTATCCTGATTATTTATCAGGGGCTGCGTTATCCAATACCAAATATCAGACGTTTCCTCTCAAAGCTCAAAATGATTTTTTGCCTGATTACAACGCAATACCGGAAGAATACACAGAGGCAGCGAAGTTAATGTATTTAAATTACCCGAACAATCCGACCGGTGCGACGGCAAATCGGGCATTTTTTGAGGAAACAGTTGCTTTTGCGAAAAAACATAATATCGCAGTGTTGCATGATTTTGCCTATGGGGCTATCGGCTTTGATGGTAAAAAGCCCGTAAGTTTTCTTGAGGCAGAGGGGGCAAAAGAAGTCGGCGTGGAAATGTACACGTTGTCGAAGACTTATAATATGGCGGGGTGGCGCATCGGCTTTGCAATAGGAAACCCTGTCATTATCGAAAGCCTAAACCTCATACAAGACCATTTATACGTCAGTCTTTTTCCGGCTGTACAAAAAGCGGCTGTTACAGCCTTAACAGGTAATCAACAATGTGTAGAAGACAGCGTATTACTCTATGAACAGCGCCGGAATACCTTTATTAAGGCATGCCGAAGAATTGGATGGCAAGTCGAAGCGCCAGCGGGTTCATTTTTCGCATGGCTCCCTGTCCCGGATGGTTTTACCAGCGAAGCGTTTGCTGATTATTTACTTGAAGAAGCGGATGTGGCTGTTGCAGCCGGAAAAGGATTTGGCAAATATGGTGAAGGTTATGTAAGAGTCGGTTTATTAGTGGATGAAGAGCGGCTTATAGAGGCTGTTAATCGGATCGGTAAACTGAATCTCTTCCAATCTTCTTTAGTAGAAAAATAAAATTTGATTTTGCCAGGCATTTTAAAAGAAGCTGATTCTTGTTCGTTAAGGAATCGGCTTCTTTATTTTTTAAGCCTTATGGTGTTTTGCCAATTCGCATTGAGGCTTCATTGGCGGCATTTTTAACCTTTTCGATTAAAAAAGATAATCGGTCATCCGGTATTTGGTGACTCAGCAAATTGATGTACAATGAGCCGATGATTTTATTGTTAAAGCCGATGACGGGAGCTGCAATAGATGCGGTTCCTTCTGTTTTTTCGCTGTAACTTACAGCGAACCCGTTTGTTCTAATTTCACGGAGCATCTGTAACAGTGTTAATCTATCGTCCTCAGAATCTATTAATTGGTTGATAATACGGTTGGCTTTTTTATCATCCATATAAGCGAGCATTGATTTATTGGCGGCGCCGATATGCAAAGGGATTCGTTCGCCGAGGTTATCTATGATTCGTACACTTGAAGGACTGTCAACTCTATCAATAATAATAGCAAAGTTTCCATTAGGTATACTAAAATATACACTCTCTTTAACTTCCAGAGCCAATTGTTCCATGATAGGACGAGTCGCTTCTCTGAAATCGATATTTTCGAGTGAACGGAGTCCGATTTCCATCCAGGTATATCCCACTTTATATCGCTTTGTCTCGGGGATCTGTGATACCAAACCATGCTTCATTAAGGTGCTGATAATCCGGTGGACCGAACCTAGCGGAAGCCCGGTTTCGTTTGCAATTTCGGAAATGGCCCATGAATTTTTGCTGTCATCTGAGATCAGGATATTTATAATTTGCATTGCCCTGTCAATTGATTGAACCATAGTCTTCTCCAATTCCCATTTTATATTTAGATATTTTTATTCTACATGAGTAAAGAAATGGTGTAAATAAATATACGGCTGGTTTTTTAAATAGTGTGTATTGACAAAATAATAAAAATGGTTTTAAATATAATTAGATTTTATCGTATTATGAAAAACATTTCCGTAATACGGAAAAATTAAACGAAATACAATAATAATTTTTGATGAATCATTTTTAAAAGGGGAGATGATTCGTTTTTAAATGAATGATTGTAAGCGTTTTCTATTATTCTGCTATTAATAATGATTTTTGCAGTTTTCAACTTAACTGTAATTGTTAGGCTGCATCATTTCGAAGGGGGGAGGCTGTCATGTATCACTTTTTACAAACAAAATCGTTATCCGAACAAATTGAATTTATGACAAAACAGCTTGTTCAAATACCAAGTGTGACCGGGACAGAAGGTGAAAGTAAAAAGGCAGACCAAATCAAACAGTGGATTGCTTCATTTCCATATTTTCAACGTCACCCGGAACATCTTTGGGAACAAGTTATACCTGACAGCAAATATAGAAAGAAAAATATTTTCGCGTTTGTAAAGGGCGGGCTTTCCGCGCCTGCAACCATGATTTATCACAGCCATTTTGATACAGTCGGTGTGAAAGATTTTGGATCAATTGAAGATAAAGCTTTCAATCCGGATGCACTGATGGCCTATTTCAAAGAATACGAGGCTGATCCGGAAGTTAAAGCGGAGGCACAATCCGGAGACTGGATGTTCGGGCGGGGAGCTCTTGACATGCAGAGCGGTGATGCGGTCCATCTTGCGAATTTATTATACTTCTCGGAACACCATGATGAAATGCAAGGAAATTTACTTGTCATGTTCAATCCTGATGAAGAATCTGAGCATAAAGGCGTTATAGCAGCAATTTCAGAATTAAAACGTCTCCAGATTGAAGAAGGTCTTGAATTTATTGCGGCTATAAATAGTGATTTTGTCAGTCCGCTTTTTGAAAATGACAAGACACACTATCTTTATACGGGTGCTGCCGGAAAGTTACTGCCATCTTTCTATATATATGGAAGAGAATCACATGTTGGAGAAACACTAAAAGGGATAGACTCAACTCTAATTGCTTCTAAAATTAATTGGCAGATTAATAATAATATGGATTTAATTGAGGACATTGAAGGTGAGGTCGTTAATCCCCCGTCGTGCTTGTATCAGCGTGATGAAAAAGATATTTATAATGTACAAACGCCTTTTAAGACCTACATGTATTTTAATTACTTTTTATATGAAGAAAGTCTGGCAGGTGTGATAAACAAGTTAAAACGGTTAACGATAGATGCTTGTACAGCTGTAGAAGAAAAGCTGAAAGAAAATTATGACAGGTATGCCAAAAAAACAGGCCAAATAACATCCCAACTGTCATGGCATATTGAGGTCAATACTTTGCAGGAGTATATTTCGTTACTAAAAGACCGGGGTATTGACGTTGATCATGTGATAAGACAGACGGTGCAGGACCATAAAGGGATGGAACTGCGGGAGTTATCTTTTAAAATCGTTGATGCCCTTCAGCAGAAAGATAGCGAGAAGAAACCGCGTGTTATTTTGTTTTATAGTCCGCCGTACTTACCTAATAATTATTTAAGAGATCATAAATTACGAGATCACATGATTCTTAATGCTATGAAACAAGTTGTAGAAGAATCGGGAGAACAAGACAGTTTTGCGATTAAACGCTTCTTTCCTTTCCTATCCGACAGCAGCTATTTAAGCTTGCACGAAACAAATGAAGGTCTGGAGGCATTAATAGAAAACTTTTCATTATGGAACGAATGCTATTCAATTCCGGTTAAAGACATTCGTTCACTTTCAATACCTGCGATTAACATGGGTGTCTACGGCAAGGACGCGCATAAATGGACAGAAAGGGTTTATAAACCTTACTCTTTCAATACCCTGCCGATGCTTATCAGAAGGTTAACGGAAATATTGTTAACACAAGATACCAGTGTAAGAAAATCCAAAGAATATTTTGAATATAAAAAATGAATAACTTACCATTTTATTAAATTGCCTAAAAAGGTAGAATTAATTTAATTGTAAATTTTAAATAAATCCAAGGAGGACTTTCAATGTTCAAACAAGTCATTGTTAAAAAAATAAGCAAAAGTTTCGTTAATGGTTTAACAACTTCGGATTTAGGCAAGCCCGACTATGAAAAGGCGCTTGAGCAGCACGCCAAATATGTTGAAGCATTAAAAAAATGCGGCGTTGAAGCCACTGTCTTAGAAGCGGATGAAAGATTCCCGGATTCAACTTTTGTTGAGGATACCGCTATCGTGACAGAAAAATGCGCGATCATTACTAACCCGGGCGCAGACAGCCGTAATGGCGAGATTGTCGATATGAAAGAAGTATTAAAGAAATTCTATGATACTTTGGAATATATTAAATCCCCTGGCACGCTTGACGGCGGTGATGTCCTTCAAGTACAGGATCATTTTTATATTGGTCTTTCTGACAGAACTAATGAAGAAGGGGCTAAGCAGCTTATTGCGATTCTGGAAAAATACGGTTACACCGGAACGATTGTCCCGCTCGAAAAGTTTTTCCACTTGAAAACAGGCATCGCTTATTTGGGTGATCGGGATATGGTTGTTGCCGGGGAATTTATTGATCATGATCTCTTTAAAGATTTCAATCAAATTAAGATTGATGCTGATGAAGAATATGCCGCAAACTGTATACGCGTCAATGATTATGTGATTATGCCTAAAGGCTATGAAAAGGCTAAGAAAAGAATTGAAGATGCAGGTTATCAAACGATTGAATTAGAAATGAGCGAATTCAGAAAGCAAGACGGCGGACTTAGCTGCCTGTCTCTAAGGTTTTAAGGGTGGCAGCAATGGCATACGGTTGTCAATCTATGGCAGGCAAAATTGAAAGCATATTGATCAAACACCCTAGAGACGCCTTTATAAGCCAAGAACATCTTGAGCAGCATTGGAAAGCGTACAATTACGTGAGCTGCCCGGATTATGAGAAAGCAATTGAAGAATATAAAGCGTTTGAAGCCATAATAAAAGGTCATATCCCAAATGTCCATTATCTCCCGCGTCATAGTGAAGTTGGGCTGGATTCCATTTATACTCATGATGCCGTTAAAATCACCAAAAAAGGCGCCATATTGTTGAAGCCGGGTAAGGCCCTGCGTCAAGGTGAACCGGCGGCGGATAAAGAATATTTAAATGAATTAGGGATACCGTTTCTTGGTGAGATTACCGGTAAAGGCCGCGTGGAAGGCGGAGATATCGTTTGGATTGATGAACGGACGCTGGCGGTCGGGCGCGGGTATCGTACAAATGATGAAGGCATTCGGCAATTGCGGGAGATTGTTTCCGGCCTGGTGGATGAATTTATTGTCGTTCCTCTTCCTCATGGCAACGGACCGGATGAATGCTTGCATCTCATGTCAATTATTAGTCTCGTAGATAACGATTTGGCGGTTGTTTACTCCGAGTATATGCCGGTCTCTTTCAGAGAATGGTTGATAGACAGGGGCATCAAATTCATTGAGGTGCCAAAAGAGGAATATGACCATTTAGGCAGCAACGTCTTGGCACTTGCACCGCGAAAATGTTTAATATTACAAGGCAATCCGAAAACAAAAGTGATGCTTGAGAGCGCCGGAGCGGTAGTATTTGAGTATCCGGGTGATGAAATATCGTTTAAAGGAACAGGCGGTCCGACTTGTCTGACATGTCCGATTGTACGAATTTAACTTTAATCCCTTTTTAGAACCAAGTTCTAAAAAGGGATCATTCCTTAAGCCAATTGACTTAATATTCCTAAAACAGCTTCGTCTGGGGGGCGATTTTGATGAAAAAGGAAGCTGGTCATGACAATCAATTAAAACGTTCAATGAAAAGCCGGCACTTATTCATGCTTTCTCTTGGCGGTGTCATCGGCACCGGGCTTTTTTTAAATCTTGGCTACACGATTAATCAGGTAGGCGCAGGCGGTTCCCTAATTGCTTACCTTATAGGCGGGCTTGTCTTGTTTCTCGTCATGCTTTGTCTTGGCGAGCTGTCAGTCTATATGCCGGTCACGGGTTCCTTTCAGGCCTATGCCACTAAATTTATAGGTCCTGCGACAGGCTTTATGCTAGGCTGGATGTATTTTATCGGGTCGGCGACAACTGCAAGTGTTGAGTTCACGGCTGCGGGCATTTTAATGAAAAGATGGTTTCCTCATACACCAATCTGGATATGGTGTGCGGTATTTATCGTTATTCTCTTTTTATTAAATGCCTTAACGACGAGGGGATATGCTGAGGCAGAATACTGGTTTTCAGCTATTAAGGTTTTGGCGGTCGCTCTCTTTTTAATTATTGGTATCGGTGCTGTATTCGGTTTCGTTCACATGAATGGGAGACCGGCGCCTCATCTTTCAAATCTGTCATCGGGGCACTTATTTCCAGCAGGTATTTCGATCATTTTTATGACGATGATCAATGTTATTTTCTCTTATCAAGGCGCAGAAGTGATAGGTATTGCTTCAGGTGAAAGCGAAAATCCGCAAAAAGACATCCCTAAGGCAGTAAGAAATGTTGTGGTTCGTATTCTCTTCTTCTACATTGCGTCGGTGATTGTTTTATCAGCTCTATTCCCAACGAAATCGCTTGGTGTTATGAAAAGTCCATTTGTGACCCTTTTTGATTCCGTCGGTATTCCTTTTGCAGCTGATATTATGAATTTTATTATTTTAACAGCCGTTTTATCAGTAGGAAATTCTTGTCTATATGCTTCGACACGTTTGTTATGGTCCCTTTCAAAAACAAAAATGGCTCACCCTGTCTTTGGAAAGCTGACAAAGCGTAAAGTGCCGTTAAATGCGCTCCTTATTACGACTGTCTTTTCTTTGCTGTCACTATTAACAAGCTTTTTGGCGCCAAATACGGTTTATGTTTTGTTAACATCAGCTTCAGGTATATCCGTTACTATAGCTTGGATGGGCATCGCTCTTTCACAATATCAATTCCGTAAAAAGTTTATTAAAGATGGCGGAAATGTTAAAGATTTAAAATTTAAGGCGCCGCTTTACCCTGTCCTTCCGCTGTTTTGTTTGCTCGTCTGTACAATTACCCTTATCTTTCCAATCTTTGATCCAGCGCAACGAACGGGATTCTTTTACGGAATAGGGATAATGGCTGTTTGTTATCTCTATTATTTTATAAGATATAAAAGAAAGAATGTGCCTGTTTCCTTACCATCTGAAAAAACTGAAGAAACTTTAAGCGATTGAACGAATGCCCTGTTAGAGAAATCTAATGGGGTATTTTATTAATTTTTAACAGCGATATTTAGGAACGATTTTAAAATTATCCATGATTAAGATACAATAATAGATACTATAAAACTTTGAAATTATAATTTGGTGATATATATTGGAAGAAATAATATTTCATAAAACACCGCTTGGTTCAAATGATAAAAAAATACCGCATGCTGAAATGGCAAGCGGTGAAACGAGTTTGGACATTGTGGAGGACCATGAACCGGATGCTTTTTATTTCCGGGCATTGGAGCGGCAAAATATTTTTCTTAATAAGCCGCAAATTGAAGCGGTTCGTCATATTGATGGTCCTGTTTTAACATTGGCCGGTGCGGGATCGGGAAAGACTTCTGTTTTGATAAGCCGAACCGGTTACTTAATTAACGTCAACCATGTTGCTCCTGGCAACATTCTGCTGGTTACTTTTACAAAGAAAGCAGCCGATGAAATGAAGAACCGGATTTCCCGTTTGCCGGGCTTAACAAAGCAAATGGCTTACGCTGTTCAGGCCTGCACGTTCCATTCTTTTTTCTTGACGATCTTAAGACACAGCGGTTTTCGGCAGCAAATCTTAGGATCTGAAAGAGCCAAGCAAATCACGATTAAGCAAATTCTAAAAAAAATGGGCCTGCATGATGCCTATCAGCCTGAGACACTTCTGTCGTTATTTTCTTCATATAAAATTAATCTTAAGGAAATGCCGGATAAAACCGATGCTGAAAAAGAGCAGAAACAAATTTATCAGCGTTATGAGCAATGGAAGAAAGATAACAACAAGATGGATTTTGATGATATTTTACTTGAATCCTATCATCTCCTTAAGCAGTCGCCCGCTTTACTTCAATCACTCCAAAGGCGCTTTAAATACGTGATGGTCGACGAGTTTCAGGATACGAACGTCTTGCAATATGAATTGATTAAAATGATTGTTAAACATCACCAAAACTTTTTTGTCGTCGGAGATGATGATCAAACCATCTATTCCTTTAACGGGGCAAGCAATTATTTTATATTAAACTTTCAAAAGGAATTTCCCGGAGCGCAAACAGTCACATTAGACATCAATTATCGTTCAACAGCCAGCATTGTTGGTTTGGGCAATAAAGTGATACAAGAGAACTCGAAAAGACGAAAGAAGACATTGCAGGCGACAAAGAAGGCTGACGCCATCCCGGAATACTGCCGCCCGCAAACGACAGATGAGGAAGCGGAAATGATTATCCGTTTTATTAAACGGGAGGTCGGGGAAGGCCGAAGAGAATATGGTGACTTTGCAATTCTTCATCGTACGGCCAGCAGCAGCCGGGCGATGTTCGAACAGCTGATATTAAATCGAATCCCTTTTATCCCATATTCCTTAAAGGATGATAGTTTCTATGAACATTGGGTTGTAAAGCCTATCATTGATTATTTGCGTCTATCATTAAACCCAAGGGATTTCGATGCCATCGAGGGTATATTACCGACACTTTATATCAACCGGCAAAACGGCATGTCTATGATTAACAGTCAGGAAAATACTCAAATGAAAAAGTATCCGCTGATTCATCTTACAAAATCGCCTGATCTAAAAGATTATCAGAGGAACAATATAAAGGAAAGAATTGAGTTAACGAAAGAACTTAAAGACGAAAAACCGCTAAAAGCGATTCGGCAAATACGCAAAAACTTTTATGATAAATTTCTTGAAGCTAACCTTGAGAAAACATCCTTACATAAGGAAAATATAAAAGAAACATTAGATGAACTTGAATCGTCGGCAAAAAGGTTTGACAGTATTACTGCGTTTATTCGGTTTATAGATGATATCGTTAAAGAGCAAAAAGCGCTGCAGAGTTTGTCAAAAGCAAATGATGCCAATGCGGTTTCATTAATGACGATCCACAGATCCAAAGGTTTGGAATTCCCGGTCGTTATTCTAATCGGTGCTTCAGAAGGCATTCTTCCTCACAGCTCAGCAATAGATGCCGGGCGATTGGAAGACGTCAGGGTGGATAAAACGGAGAAAGAAAAAGCATTGGATGCCATTGAAGAGGAGAGGCGGCTGGCTTATGTGGCAATTACACGGGCAAAGGATGAAATCTATATTTGCTCGCCCGCGTATTACCGGGGGCATAAAGCTGAAGTCTCCCGATTTTTTCTGTCACCATACAGTTTGAAGAAACCAGGGAAACAATTCGTAAAACAAAATGAGCCGGCATCAAAAAGAACCGTTATAGCATGGATTTGTACAAGTTCAACATGTATTGCCTGGCAACAGATTACCTCCAATGAAGACGCCAAGCTGGATAATAAGCAGTGCCCGTTATGCGGTTCATCAATGGAGAAGGGTAATAAGAGCATTTGAATGATGCCTGCCAATATTGGCAGGTTTTTCATTACCCTCAAATAAAAGGAGGAGAATTAAAATTATCACATTCCGAATATTGTAAAAATTTGTTGACAAAATAATTTGAAAGTTATTTAATGTTAATATGAGAGTTATCAGAAAGTATTTTCATAATGTGGAAATTAATTTTATGAAGAAAGAGGTTATCAAAAATGAGTGCTGTAGTATCAACGGAATTAGCCGATTGGGCCATCAAACATCGTCGCCATTTGCACCAATACCCTGAGTTATCTGGAAAAGAATTTGAAACCTGTCAATATATCAAACAATGCTTAACTGATTTAAATATTGATATTTTAGATTATGAACCCCCAAGTGTCGTAGGCTATCTTAAAGGAACAGAGGATGCCGGAACGGTCGCTTTGCGTGCGGATATTGATGCTTTGCCGATTTTAGAAGAGGGAGATAAAAGTTATATTTCAAAAAGACCGGGTATCGCCCACATGTGCGGTCACGATGGACATACAGCGATTATGCTGGCAACGGCAAAATGGTTAAGCGAACATAGGGATGAAGTCAAACCCAATGTTATATTCATTTTCCAATCATCAGAGGAAGACTTTCCGAGCGGTGCCGAGGCATTGGTAAAGCAGGGTGTTGTTGATCATGCAGATGCGGTATTTGGCTTGCACTTGATGCAGAGTCTCCCAAAAGGCAAGGTTGGCGTTTGCCACGGGATGGCAATGTCAGCAGCTGATGATTTTACCATTACGATTCAGGGAAAGGGCGGCCATGGCTCCATGCCGCATGACACAGTAGATCCGACATATATCGCCGGTCATATTATTCTTGCTCTGCAGTCGATTGTCAGCCGACGGTTAGATCCATTATTTCCAGCAGTCGTATCAATTGGAAAGATGGAAGCAGGCAATGCTTATAACGTTATTCCCGATAAGGTGACAATAGGCGGATCAATTCGAAGCTTTTCGAATGAAACAAGAAGTGCAATCAGTCATGAAATGGAGAAAATTGTTAAAGGGATCTGCCAAAGTTACGATGCAGCAGGTTTTGTAGAATTTGGCTGGGGAGCGCCTCCGGTTGTTAATGATAGAGAAATGAGTGAATATGCAAAAGAAATTATTATAAAAACATTTGGTGAAACAGTTTACGAACGTACGGGCCCAATGATGGCAAGCGAAGATTTTTCCTACTATTTAGAAAAGCAAAAGGGAGCGTATTTATTTGTAGGAATGGGCGGCGAAAAAAGTACGTACCCCCATCATCATCCAAGATTCGATATTGATGAAGATACAATTCCAACGGCTATTGAGCTTTTTGTTCAAATCGTTACAAAGTTTGATTCCGCAATTAGTAAGCGCCCTCAAATGAATTTAAACGAATAGGGGAATTGTACAATGAGAAAAATTCTATTTTTAATAAGTCTCATTCCAATTATTTGTTCATTTATCGTAATTAATCGGGTAGAGCCGTATATCCTCGGCATTCCTATCATTTTATTTTGGATGATATTATGGCTTATATTAACGTCGGGCTTTTTGTATGTGATTTATAAATTTGATCCTGCAAATAAAGAGAGTGAGGAGAACGAATGAATATTGCCCTTGTTATCATTTTTCTTGTCTTGCTATTAACCATTTATTTAGGCGTACGTGCCCGTAAAGGTAAGGATATGAATTTGGAACAATGGGCAGTCGGGGGACGCAATCTTGGATCATTGTTTGTTTTCTTGCTCATGGCAGGTGAAACGTTTACGACATTTACATTTCTGGGAGGAAGCGGTTTAGCATACGCTTCAGGTGGCCCAGCATATTACGTTTTTAATGCCGGTTACTTTGTTGTTTCTTATTGGCTACTGCCGCCGATCTGGAAATACGCTAAACAACATCGTTTGTTATCCCAATCGGATTTCTTTGCTCATAAATATAACAGTAACGCCATAGGGGTTCTAGTAGGCATTGTTGGCGTTGTCGCCATGATTCCTTATCTGGTATTGCAATTAAAAGGATTAGGAATTATTGTGTCTGAAACATCCTACGGCGTTATATCACCGACTGTTGCGATTTGGATTGGGATGATCGTTGCGCTTCTTTATGTGCTGGTTTCAGGAGTTCATGGTTCGGCTTGGACGTCAGTCATAAAGGATGCCATTATTTTGATCGTGATTATATTTATGGGAATTTATTTACCATTACACTATTTTGGCGGTTTCAAAAATATGTTTGAGACCATTCATACCGCAAAGCCGGGGTTTATAACTTTACCTCATCAAGGGTTGAGTCCATCATGGTTTGTTTCAACGCTTGTTTTATTCACAATAGGTGCGTACATGTGGCCCCATGCATTTAGCGCTGCATACACTTCAAAAAGTGGACGTGCTTTAAGAAGAAATGCCATCGCTATGCCGCTCTATCAAATTATTTTAGTGTCTGTTATTTTTATCGGTTTTGCGGCGGCAATGAAAGTTCCGGGTCTTAAAGATACTGATATGGCGCTGTTTGAAATTTCCAAAAGAGCCTTTTCTCCTTGGTTTGTCGGCGTCATCGGTGCAGCAGGAGCTTTGGCGGCCCTTGTACCAAGTTCTTTGTTATTAATGGCTTCGGCAACGATTTTATCCAAGAATGTATATAAAGTCTTTAGACCTAAAACAACAGATCAACAGCTTACAAGAATTACGCGTATTTTAATGGTTGTTGTTGCGATCATTGCCCTTTTCTTTACGTTCCATGGGGGAAAGACAATCGCATCATTACTAGTGATGGGGTATAGTTTTGTTACACAACTGTTCCCTAGTCTAGTCTGCAGTTTGTGGAAAAGGAACCCCGTTACGAAACAAGGGGCTTTTGTCGGTGTGGCAGCTGGTGTCGTTACTGTTGCGTATATTACGATTACAGGGACAACCGTTGGTAAGTTATTGCCCTTCTTACCGCAGCAGATAAAGGATTTTGATGTAGGGGTTATAGCATTAGTTATTAATATATTTGTAACAGCGGCGGTCAGTGTGGCTACACGAAAAAAAGCCGTTAATGTGAATACAGAGGACAAAGTAAGTACAAATGCATGATCATTAAAAAAGAATTAAATGACAAGCACCTGGTTTCCGGGTGTCTTTTTCATGTTAAAGTTTTGTTAAATGCTGTTTTCTAGTATGCTTTAAAAAGGGTAAAATATTGTCAATGGAGAAAAATATAGACAAAATACTAAATCAGCCTTATTAAAATATGTATAAAAACCGATAATTTATTTAAAGGGCTGGCATATATTGCATTGTCAAATCAAAATAGATTATGATTGTTCTCTGAGCACATTTTGGATGGAAAGGATGTTATTGATGTCCTCCAGTATAATGAAACGGATAACAAATATTTTTAAAATAATATTTCCTATTTTCCTGATTCTGTTTATTTTTTTCCAAGGGAAAAGGGAATTAAGCCATATTTCAATAAGGAAGTCTTTTGTTGCTATTAAAGAACTGCATGCTGGAGGTTTTATCTTAACAGTCATTGTCGGCTTATTAGCTGTTTCTGTCATGTGCTTTTATGACTATTTTTTAACCCGTTCTTTAGATGCTAAAATTCCCTTAAGTAAAGTATTTCGCGTTTCCTGGGTAGCCAACTCTTTTAACAATATCATCGGCTTTGGCGGCCTGGCAGGTGTTGGTCTTCGCTCAATGTTATACAGGGACCATGTAGAAGAAGGGCGCGGACTGCTTAAAAGCATTGCCTGGATGACGCCTGCTGTCATGAACGGATTATCCATTCTCTTGTGGTTTGTTTTATTTAATGTATTTCCGGTTCGTGCCGTTTTACATAATCAACCGTGGCTGTGGATAGCTGTAATAGGCGTGATTCTTATTGCGCCTGCTTATTTAATTTATTCGATTGTAAAAAGGTCTAAAAATATTTCCTTTAAAGTATCGGCACAGTTTACAATAACTTCTTTAGCGGAATGGACAGCTGCTGCACTAGTTTTGTTTGTGATATTTCAGCTTGTTCATATCCCGTTAAGTTTTGTTCATGTAATGGGTATTTTCACCATTGCAGGTGTTGCGGGATTAATTAGTTTAGTCCCGGGCGGATTTGGTTCATTCGACTTAATGATTTTAATAGGCGCCGAAGCCTTCCATGCAGATCAGGGGACCGTTTTGACCGCGTTGTTAATTTACCGGCTCGTCTATTATTTTATCCCGTTTATTGTCGGTCTTATCTTTGCAGCCTTAGAGATGTCTGAAACAATTAAAAGGAAGGTCGAGGATCATCAGCTTTTTATGCCGGCAGTTGAAACAACGGGGGTGCTTTGGAAATTACAGCGTCTATTCTTGCAAAAATTAGCGAACTTAACGTTTCCGCTAATGATGATATGCATTAGCGGCACGATCTTTTTCAGTGTTTCAATAGGCGTTATTTTATTAAGATATGAGGTCAGTTCACATCTCTATTTTAGGATATTCTTCTTCCTTTATATGTTTTTATTTGGCTGCGGTCTGATTCTGTTATTTTTAGTGCATGAAATGTACATGCGGACCAAAAGGGTTTACTACATGGTCAGTATCATTCTTATTTTGACCGCAATACTTGGCATTTTTACGATTTCCCTATTGGTCAGTCTCATTATATTGTTAGTTTTAGTTGGGCTGTTTTTAAAGCGTTCATCTTTTGTAAGAGAAAGCTATCCATTTTCATTTGCGACGATTGGCCGGACTGTTGTTTTAGCGATCCTGGCGCTCTCGGTTTATTTAAAATCAAGTTCTCTAGTATTGGAGTTATTAAATCAGCCCCATAAGTTAAATTTCGTTTTTTATGGGATTGCCATGGGTGCGCTGATTTTTGCAGTTGTTTATATATTGATTTTTGAGATTTCCTATAATAAAATTCATCATCGGCTCCCGGGAGAAGACCCGGACTTCGAAAAGCTTAAAGATTTTCTGGAGAAAAACGGCGGGAATGCTTTAAGCCATTTAGGTTATTTAGGGGATAAGCGGTTTTTCTTTAGCAGTGACAATAAAGCTATGCTCCAGTTTGCCAAGTCTGGTCACAGACTGATTGTCTTGGGTGACCCTGCAGGACAACCTGAATCCTTCGGGAAAATACTTCAGGAATTTCATGACGCCGCCGATTATTACGGTTATACGATCATCCTATATCAAATAGACGGCGAAAATATGGCATTCTATCATGACCTTGGATACCGATTCTTTAAACTCGGTGAGGAGGCTATCGTACCGCTTGAAACCTTTAAAATATCAGGGAAAAAACGGGCGGGGCTCAGAGCCACTTTCAACCGTTTTACGAGAGAAGGCTATGTATTTGAATTGCATTCACCGCCATTTTCGGAAGCTTTTATTAAAGATATTAAGGAAGTGTCTGATGCATGGCTTGGCAAGCAACATGAGAAAGGTTTTTCACTTGGCTATTTCGATTCATCTTACCTATCAAGGGCTGACATTGCGACGTTATCGGACAGTGAAGGGAAAATTGTTGCCTTTATGAATTTAATGCCAATGTATCAAGAGGGATATATTTCGGTAGACTTAATGAGATACTATCCGGATTCACCGAGCGGGATCATGGACGCCATGTTTGTTCACCTCTTCCAATGGGCCAAAGAAGAAGGCTATCAGTATTTTAATGCCGGCATGGCGCCATTGTCTAATGTCGGACAATCACAATATGCCTTTTTATCAGAGCGTATAGCCGCTGTTATCTTTAACAATGTCAATTATATGTACAGCTTCAGCGGATTAAGGAGGTTTAAAGGTAAATATCAGCCGATCTGGAAAGGCAAATATCTGGCTTTTAGGAAAAACCGCTCACTGCCAGTGACGATGTTGATCGTTACCCGATTAATTGGTAAAGGGCCAAAAGGTAAAACCACATCTTAGTAATGGATGTGGTTCTCTTTTGCGTAGCGAGAGTTATTTGAATAATGTTACAATTAGTAAAAAAGAAGGGCGGTTATAATCATGGCTGAAACTTACCCTGTATTACAGGAAGCGGAACCTTTTTATTTTGAAGGAAATGATATTGGGATATTAGTGATTCACGGATTTACCGGCTCAACCCAAAGTATGCGTGATCTCGGGGAGGCGTATGCGAAAGAGGGATACACGGTTTGCGGACCGCGATTGAAAGGACATGGTACACATTATTATGAAATGGAACAAACAACATACGCCGACTGGATTGCTTCTGTTGAAGAAGGCTACCAATGGTTAAAAGAAAGGTGCCAAACAATTTTTGTCACAGGCTTATCAATGGGCGGCACACTGACTTTATACATGGCTGAAAATCATCCGGACATTCAAGCCATCATTCCTATTAATGCCGCAATCGATATTCCTGACATGGCAGCGCTTCAAAATGAAAGAGAAACAAGATTCCTGGACGCTATCGGTTCAGATATAAAAAAACCGTATGTAAGAGAATTGGCTTACGACAAAACACCGGTGAAATCGGTAAAAGAAATTGTAATGCTTATGGAGAAAGTAAGGAATGGGCTTCATAAGATCCAATGTCCAGCGCTTATTTTTGTATCAACAGAGGATCATGTTGTCCCGCCTGGAAATTCGCAAATGATTTTTGATAATATATCGTCCAGACAAAAGCGGCTTGTGCAATTGGATAACAGTTATCATGTGGCGACTTTGGATAATGATAAAGAATTGATAATTGAAGAGACATTGCGGTTTATTAAAAGGTCATAACTTTATTATCTAACTAAGAGTCCCTTCAGAGCTGCAGTCATTACTTCAACTGTTGGTGACGCGGAAGAATGTCTTGCCGCCTTATTTGCAGCTTACCTATCAAAATCCCCCCAATTTTAAAGAACTCTTGCGGAATTTTTTCCGCAAGAGTTCTTTAATTGATTAGAACAACCTTTCCTTCGTTCGAATTGCATAGGCATCGAGAATGACTCGGGCCATGACTTGTATGGGAAGACGCGAGCGCACTTCGTAATCGGGAAAATAGGATTTTTCCGATTTAAAGCCAACAAGGGAAATTTCGCTGAGATCATATAACGGACTGTTTTGGTTGGCTGTCAGAAGGATCGTACTTACTCCGTTTTGCCGGCAATTTTTTGCGGCCTCGACCAGTTCCAGTGTTTTTCCGTTTAAGGAGACGAGTATAACAATATCTTTTTTATCAATGGTTTTGCTTATAGTTTTTATGATATTTGGATCATCGTGCAGCTCGCAATATTTTCCTGAAAGTTGAAATTTGATCATCATTTCTTTAGCGATCAGTTCAGAAAATCCTCTGGCGAAAATCACAATTTTCCTTGAATGAATGATCTTTTGAAGCGCATCTTCAATCGTCCCGCTATCAAGAAGTTCAATCGTTTTGGTCACCTCTTGCTCATTTTTTAAAATAGCTTCTCGAATCTCTTTATCAATTTTTTCAATAATAGAAAATTTAGGGTTAGAATCAAACTCATCTTTTAAGTGGATTTTAAAAGCAGTAAAACCGCCATATCCGAGTTTTTGCATCGTGCGAACAATTGTAGCCGTTGACACATTCGCTTTTTCACTAAGCTTAACAATGGAGATTTGCGGAATGGTGTCCAAATGCTGCTTGATATATTCAATCAAATAACGTTCCGACTCACTTAAAATATGAAAGTGCTGTTTAACTCTATTTAAAAATGTATCCGGCATACCAACATCTCCACAATGAAAACTTTTACAGCCTAAAAAGGGCACTTTGTAAACATTTACATGAATGTATGTGCCACAATTATACTATAGTCTCGGGTTGAAAAGAAAGAAGGGATATGATGATCTACACATGTACCATGAACCCCGCCATTGACTTATTTATGGCGTTCGAGCAATATGAGCCTTTTAATGTCAATCGAAGTATTTATGAAGACTACCAGGCGAATGGAAAGGCTATTAATATCTCGTTTATATTAAAGAAAATGGACATCAAAAGCACGGCTACCGGATTTTTGGGCGGATTCACAGGAGAATATATTGAGCAGCAATTAATCGAAAATTCAATAAGTGTCAATTTTGTCAAAGTCGATGGGATTACACGAATCAATACGTTCATCCGCTCGGGTCAGTTGGAGTATAAGGCTGTCAATCGGGGACCGGAAATTTCTCAAAAAGCTCAAGAGGCACTTATTCAGCATATCAAAAAACTAACGAGTCAAGACATACTCTTTGTTTCTGGCAGTTTACCAAAAGGTGTAAGCGATAACATTTTCGTTACGATTGCTAAGTTATCAGAAAGACAAGGGTTTTCACTCATTCTTGATATCAGTTCTTCTAGATTAATGGATTGTTTACCCCATCGTCCTTATTTGATTAAGCCAAATAATGAAGAAATGGCACATCTCCTGGGTATTCCGAAACTGGAATCGAAAAAGGAACTCGTGATGGCCGCAAAAACTTTGTTAGATAAAGGCGCTGAAAGAATCTTGGTTTCACGCGGTGAAAAAGGCGCGTTGTATGTAGACAAGGAAAATGTATTGTTTGCGACGGCTCCGAAAGGAAAAGTGGTAAATACGGCTTGTGCCGGCGATACGATGCTCGCTGTATTTGTTGGGAAGATATTGAAGAAAGAGAATTTAGAGGAGGCTTTAATCTGTGCGACGGCAGCCGGATCTTCGACTGCATTTAGAGCGGGCTTAAGTGATCTGGAAGATATACCATTGTTAAAACAGCAAATTCAATTAAAAAGGGGGAGTTCTGAATGAAAACATATAAAATCATCGCGGCAACCGGATGTCCGACTGGCATTGCCCATACCTATATGGCCCAAGAAGCATTAGAAGAAGCCGCCAAAAAAAGAGGTATATCAATTAAAGTCGAGACTCATGGACAAGATGGCATTAAAAATGCCTTAACTGATGAAGAAATCGATGCGGCTGACGGAATCATCATCGCAGCTGATAAGGATGTAAATATTGACCGCTTTATCGGAAAACCGCTCATTAATGTACCGGTTAGTAAAGGTATTAAAGAGCCGGAAAAACTAATCGATGCCATTTTATCAGGGAATGCGTCTGTCTATAAGGATGGACAAGCAAAAAAAGACAGACCAAGCCAAAGTCTGCAAAAAACATCCTATTGGCATACGATTTATGCTGCTCTAATGAATGGTGTTTCTCATATGCTGCCTCTTGTCGTAGCTGGCGGTGTGATGGTCGCGATTTCCTTTATGTTTGGTATCAATTCGGCTGATCCAAAAAGTCCTGAATATAACCAATTTGCTTATTATCTCAAAACCATTGGCGGCATTGCAATGAATTTGATGGTTCCAGTTTTGTGTGCTTATATTTCCGAAGCCATTGCGAAACGGCCAGGTTTAATCATCGGTTTCATCGTCGGTATGATTGCTTATATAAATGGAACCGGATTTTTGGGCGGGATTGTCGGCGGTTTCCTTGCGGGATATATCATGCTGGGGTTGGCATTTTTACTCAAACGTTTACCGAAACAATTGAATGGATTAAAATCAATTTTCTTATATCCTGTTTTAGGCATCTTTATTGCCGGTTTTGCCATGTGGTTCCTTTCGGCTCCAATGGAATCGATTAATAAGGGAATGATGAACTTTTTAACGGGTGTCCAAGATTACAATCCGATTCTCCTTGATTTAATTGTCGGCTGTATGTGTGCTTTTGATATGGGCGGTCCTGTCAATAAAGCGGCCTATGTCACCGGAACGGCGTTATTGGCCCAAGGGAATTACTTTTTCATGGCCGGTGTATCTGCTGCCTGTATCGCACCGCCGCTGGCTACGGGTTTCGCCGTGTTATTTGGCAGAAAGGCTTACTCGGCAAGCGAAAGAAGCGCCGGTTATGTGAATTTCCTCCTAGGCTCAACGCATATCACTGAAGGGGCGATTCCCTTCGCGGCGAAAAAACCGCTTAAAGTGATACCGATGCTGATGCTTGGATCGTCGATTGCTGCCATTTTAACATACATGTTTAAAGTCCAAGTGCCGGCGCCGCATGGCGGATTTATTGTCTTACCGATTGTTAAGCACGCGCTTCTATGGGTTTTAGCGATTTTAATCGGTTCCATTATCGGCGGGTTCCTCATGAGTGTGGACCAAAAAAGGAGCGCGGCTAAAAAGCAGTCTGATCAAGAAAAACAGGCAGACAGTGAACAGAAAAGTTTATCTGAACAGGAAAATCAAGAAGACAATGATTCAAAAAATTTAGCGCAAGTTTTTGATATAAGAAATATTGACTGTAAGGTCCAGGCATCTACTCAAAAAGAAGTTTTTCAAAAACTCGCGAAAATGGCTAAACAAAATTGGATCTGCAGTGATGAGAATGAGGTCATTAAAGGATTTATCGCAAGGGAAAAGTTAAGCACAACAGGTATGGAGAAAGGGATCGCTATTCCTCATACGGAACTTGAAAGTATAAAAAAATCAAGCATTGCTATATTGAAGCTCACCCAAGGCGTCGACTGGAAGGCGCTTGACGGCGAACCGACAAAAATTGTCATTGCCATGTTTATCCCTAAAGGAAAGGCCAATGACCACCTGAAATATTTATCCGAGGTATCGAAACGATTGGTTCACCAAGATTTTATCGATCAACTCTATCAAGCTGAAAATGCCGAGGAAATCTATCAACTTTTTCTTAAAAATGCAGGATAAAAGGAGACGAGATAAATGAGGATTATTAGTGAGCAAAAACGCCAAGGCTTAGAGCGATTAATGAATGATCAAGGCGTCATTAGCGCCCTTGCTATTGATCAACGCGGGGCTTTGAAAAAAATGATGGGGGAACAAGCATCACAAGAAGCGATGGAATCTTTTAAAATTCTCGTTTCTGAAACCTTAACACTGCATGCTTCTTCCATTTTATTGGATCCTGAGTACGGATTGCCCGCAGCAAAAAAACGTGCATCGGGCTCGGGTCTGCTGATTGCCTATGAAAAAACCGGATATGATACGACGCAGCCTGGCAGGCTTCCGGATCTTTTGCCGGTTTGGTCAGCCCATAGATTAAAAGAACAAGGCGCGGATGCGGTGAAGTTCCTGCTATATTATGATATTGATGAACCGGACGCAATAAATGACCAAAAGCATGCTTTTGTGGAACGCATCGGTTCGGAATGTCTGGCGGAAGACATTCCTTTCTTCTTAGAAGTTGTCACTTACGATAGTAAAATTGATGATGTGAAAAGCAAAGAATACGCCAAAATGAAACCCCACAAAGTCAATGATATGATGGCAGAGTTTTCCAAGTCAAAGTACCATGTCGATGTATTAAAGGTGGAAGTTCCTGTCAACATGGATTATGTTGAAGGATTTGGGACTGAAGTTGTTTATACGAAGGAAGAAGCTGAGCAGCATTTTAAAGCGCAAAGCGATGCCACCGATTTGCCATTTATTTTCTTAAGTGCGGGTGTCAGCGCGAAATTGTTCCAAGACACCTTGCTCTTCGCCCATGAATCGGGCTCACAGTTTAATGGTGTTCTTTGCGGACGGGCAACCTGGAAAGACGGGGTTCAAGTCTTTAAAGAATCAGGTGTGGACGCGGCGAGAGAGTGGTTACAAACTCAAGGGAAAGCAAATATTGAAACATTAAATGAAGTCATTCAAAAGACAGCAGTCCCGTGTTTCGAAAAGCTGAAATAAACTAAAATATAAGGCGCAGTTGCACCAAAAATAAAAAGGATGGCAACCGCGCCTATCTCTATTAGAATAAGTATGAGTTGATCTAAAAACCGATTCTACCCTCTATAATGGGATCAACATCGCCGATCAACCTGTCACACCCTAACCTCAATCTACAATACATAATGTCTTAAGGCATAGGCGACGCCATCTTCATCATAATTTTTCGTTGTATAGGTGCTTTCTGCTTTAACTTCTTCTAAGGCGTTACCCATCGCTATGCCCATTCCGGAAACATGGAACATGGAAAGGTCATTTAAGTTATCCCCGATAGCCACGGTATCTTTGATTGGAATGGTTAAGTGATTTGCCATCATTGCTAATGCATTTCCCTTACTGACTTTGGTATGAGCAATTTCAAGTTTATACCATCCTGATGACGTTATGGACAGATCCTGACGTTTATTTAAGAGTCTTTCCAGTTGCCGCAGCATTTCTTGATCGAAAGACAAGATAAAAATTTTATAGACGCCTAAATCGGCAAGATTTATATCCTTATAGTCATTGATATAATGCAAACCATATTGTTGAAATTGTATATCCTTTTCTTGGGTTGCCCATTCCACTGGAAAATGTGCATCTTTTTCTTTTAAACGGCGAATTTCTTCTTCCAATTGCCCTTTTCCTTTTTTCAAAAGGTGAATGCCTTGGTTGGTATAAAGTTCAAAATATAAACCCCATTTTTCAAGCAACGGCAGAAGCTCTTTTATCACCTGTTCGGGAAGGATCAGTTCTTGTAAAAGTTCTTTCCCATGATAGCTGACTGCACCGTTACCTGTAATGATCGGGCAATTAATATCAGCCCTCTTAAGGATATTTTTTGTATCATGTAAAGAACGTCCAGAACAGATTACAACGATATGTCCTTGTTTCTGCGCTTCATGTATAGCATTTATATTTTCTGTGCTGATCGTTCCCTTTTTCGATAACAACGTTCCGTCTAAGTCAATGGCAATGAGTTTCACGATTGATCTTCCTCCCAACTATCCCTCTATTTTACAACAGGAATTGAAAAAAATCTTTTGTGAAGGGAAGGCATTTGATCAATTTAAGGCCAATTTTTTCTTCTGCAAGTTACCGATAAATCTAGATTAGATAAGGCGTTTTCGTGATGTTTCAGTAACGAAAGGGCAAGGTTTGGAATAAAATAACCAAAGTTGTGAAACCTTACTGACAAGGAGGGATTCATTTGGATAAGAAAAATTCATTAAAGCAAAGTTATGAATCAGACGGGAAAATGAATCTAACAGAAGCTGAAGCAAAAGAAAAGGAGCAAGAAGTTAAAGATAAAGAGAACGCTAATATGTTTTTCAACTCAACGCAATCAAGTGAGTAGTATAATTATTTAATAAGGAAGTAAAAAATTAAGAGTACTATCGAACATAGCTGCCGAATTAATTCGGCGGCTTTTTCATTAAATTGATTTAGGAACGAGTTAAGGGTAGCAAGAGATAGTTTATGAGCGACTTAAGCAATTTAAGAGTGGAAATTTGTTTTTATGAGCGACTTAAGTAATTTAGGAGCGGAAATTCGTCATTTAAGAGCGAAATTAAGCAATTTAGGAGCGGAAATCTGTTTTTATGAGCGAACTCAGCAATTTAGGAGCGAGAATTCGTTTTTATGAGCGGCTTAAGCAAGTTAAGAGCGGAAATTCGTTTTTATGAGCGATTTAAGCAATTTAAGAGCGGAAATTCGCTTTTATGAGCGACTTAAGCAATTTAAGAGCGGAAATTTGTTTTTATGAGCGACTTAAGTAATTTAGGAGCGAAAATTCGCCATTTATGAGCGGACTAAGCAAATTAGGAGCAAAAATTCCTTTTTATGAGCGAACTCACACAATTAAATTAATGGGAGAAAGTCATTATTAAGTTTAACGCTGTTTGGAATCAATCTTTACAGTTTCCGATCAGCTTCCCGAATAATATTTTCGAATGATACAATGGAAGAAGAAATGGAGGAGATTCACTTTGTCAACATTTGAGCAAAAACTTGAAAAATATGCAGAACTTGCTGTTAAGAATGGCGTCAATATTCAAGAAGGACAAGAACTTGTCATTACGGCACCCATTGAAGCAGCTGATTTTGTCCGTCTTGTGACTCAAAAGGCTTATCAGGCGGGAGCGAAATATGTTCATTTCAATTGGAATGATGATGAACTGACATTAACGCGTTTCAAGTATGCGCCTGAATCGTCTTTTCGAGAGTACCCGGAATGGATAGCCAAGGGTCTTGAGGGATTAGCGGAAAAAGGAGCGGCATTTCTCGACATCCGTATTCCGAATCCTGATTTGTTAACAGCAATTGATCCGGGAAAAATTGCTGCAGATAATAAAATAACCGCTGAAGCTTTGGCGCCTTATCGTCATTATCGAATGTCGGATAAAGTCAGCTGGTCAATCGTTGTGGTTCCTTCCAGCGGCTGGGCTCAAAAAGTTTTTCCTGATTTGAATGAAGAGGAGGCTGTCAGTAAACTTTGGGAAACCATTTTTCATTTGACAAGAGCCGACCGTGAAGATCCCGTTCAGGCATGGGAAGAACATAAGCAGCAATTAAGTGAGAAGGCAAATTATCTTAATGGAAAGAAATATAAAAAACTTCATTATAAAGCGCCGGGCACCGATTTAACGATTGAATTTAACAAAAAACATTTATGGGCAAGCGCTGCTTCAAGTCATCCGGACGGTACAGTTTTTATCAAGAATATCCCGACTGAAGAAGTGTATACGTTACCGTTAAAAACGGGTGTGAATGGAAAAGTGACAAGTACTATGCCGCTTAATTACAGCGGAACTTTAATTGAGGGACTTTCATTGACATTTGAGAATGGCAAAATTGTCGATTTTTCTGCAGAAAGCGGTTACGAAACATTAAAAGGATTAATCGAAACGGATGAGGGCTCTCATTATTTGGGGGAAGTTGCTTTAGTTCCTAACAACTCACCCATTTCACAATCCGGCTTGATTTTCTTTAATACATTATTTGATGAAAATGCTTCATGTCATTTAGCCATTGGTAAAGCTTATCCAACGTGTTTGGAAGGCGGAACAAAAATGACACAGGAAGAACTCGAACAGCATGGGGTGAACAATAGTCTGGTGCACGTTGATTTTATGATCGGTTCAAGTGAGCTAGATATAGACGGTGAAACGGAAAACGGGGAAATCGAACCAATTTTAAGAAAAGGGCTTTGGGCTATTTAAAAAGACAGCCATTTTGTAATTTAAAGCAAAAGGAGGAGATTCGGTTATGACACCAAAGCCTAACATTCTTGTATATAGCGCTGATCAAGCGGAAGCTTATGCTGAATGTATCCGCGGTTATGGGTTTTCATCGGTCAAGGCAGCCTCAACCTTGGAGGAAGCTAAAAAGTATTTACCGGGTACAGAAGTTATTTTAGGATGGAAATTTCCGACCCAATGTCTTAATGAGCCAATCGCTTCATCTGTCCGATGGTTTCAATCAATGGGGGCAGGCGTCGATGACTTGGTTAGTGATACCAACATACCTGAGAACATTATCCTAACGAGAATCGTCGATCAGTTTGGCGGTTATATATCTGAGTATGTTTTTACCTATCTTTTGTACATAGTAAAAGACGTTCCCCGTATGAGCAAGGCGCAATTAGAAAACCGTTGGGACCCTTTTATATCAGAAACTTTGGCAGGAAAAACGATGGGGGTAGCAGGGCTCGGATCAATCGGCGCTGAAATTGTCCGTAAAGCCCGTGCTTTTGACATGAATGTGCATGGATTAAGTTTTAGCGGAAAACAAGCGCAACTCGTTGATCGTCATTTTACTTCGGACAAATGGAAGGAATTTGTTAAAGAACTTGATTATTTAGTGTTAACCCTTCCTTTAACAGAGGCGACTCATCATGTTATTAACAGAGATGTTCTGTTAGCAATGAAACCGGAAGCTGCGATCATAAATGTTGGGCGCGGTGCTTTAATCGATGAAGGAGATTTACTCGCTGTTATGCGTTCGGGACATCTTCAAGGGGCGGTTCTTGATGTTTTTGAGACGGAACCGCTGCCAAAAGACCATCCTTTATGGCGAATGCCAAATGTATATGTTACTTCACATTTGTCTGGACCGAGCACAAGGGATGGCGTGAGCCGTTTCTTTGCAGAAAATTTAAAGCGATTCTTAAATGAACAGCCGTTACAAGGGTTAGTAGATCGTAATCGCGGCTATTAAAAAGACTGATGGTTTAAGAGTTTATAAAAAGTAGCCGATTTTTCTTACAAAGGGAAAATCGGCTACTTTACTCAAATGGTTATAGTGTTGCTTAATAGGGTGATTTTAAAAGTATAAACCTTAATATTTCTTTTAAACAAGGGTTAATTACTATTATTAAAATGATGATTTTTTATTAAATCAATAAAGTTTTGAGCTGTTTTAGATAAGTAATAATTTTTCAGCCATATTAATCCAATAGAGGCGGACATAACATCACTTGGAATTTTGTATGCCTGTATAGGATAGCCTTTAAAACATTTTAGCGACGTTTCCGGAACAATTGACGTACCAAAATCAGTTGAGACTAACTCCATTAAAAGCGAAATGTCAGAGCACTCACTGATAATGTTCGGCCGTAATTGAAATCGTGAAAATGCCTCTAAAATTAAATAATGTACCCCTAATCCTTCCGTACTCGGTATAATGAGCGGGCAGTTTTGGATTTCGTTAAGTGAAATCTGATGATCCAACGGCTTCTTATTTTTTGATGTAATAAAATAAAATGGTTCTGTATGAAGATGAATAATTGAAAATTCATCCAGATTGAGCGGCAATCGGATAATCGCCAGCTCTACTAAGCGCTCTCTTACTAATTGGCATAGGTGAAGGGATTCATTTTGCTGAATTTTGTATGTGACTTTAGGATATTGTTTTTGAAATTGATGAAGAATTTCCGGCAGTTCGATAACGGAATGTGTATTTGTCCCTATGGACAGCGTTCCGTTTACCCCATTTCCTACTTCTTTAACTTCCTTTTTAGCCTCTTCCATTAACTCATTCATTCGCAAGGCATATTTATATAAGGCTTTCCCGGCTTCTGTGAATTCTATAGACTTTCCTTTTCTCACTGCTAATTTGGAACCGAGCTCATCCTCCATGGCTTTTAAATGTTGACTTAACGGCGGTTGAGAGATATGGAGCCTTTCTGCGGCGGCCGAAATTTTTCCTTCTTCGACAATCGCTATAAAATATCGCAGCTGTCTAATGTCCATCGTCAAAAACCCTTTCTTTTAATATATGAAAAACTTAAGTAAAAGTTATTTTTTTATATTTTTCATATAACTATTTCCATGATAGCATAATTGTAAAGGTTGGGGTTTGATCATGTACCGCTTATTGTTAATGATTGTATCCACTATTTTTCTTACTGCTTGTCAGGCATCACAGCAATCTTTAAAGGATTCCAAAGAGGTAAGCAACATTAAAAAGGGCAGAGCGAATTAAATAATAAATAAGAAGCTATCATGTGTTTTGCATTCTTTAATTTGAATGTTAAGTATCATAATGGGAAGGATGGCTAAAGATAGATGACTGATAAAGTGTACTGGTTAACAAATGCTAGATTAGAAGTCGGTTACCGTTATAAAAATGGCACCGTTTGCGGTACAGAAACAGATATTTTTCACATACGTATCGAAGATGGAAAAATAAAAGAAATTGTTTCGGCAGGCAAACCGTTGCAAAATCATTTACCTATACGGGATGTCAAACGTCATTTATTACTTCCATCCTTTAGAGATATGCACATCCATTTGGACAAAACGTATTACGGAGGTCCTTGGAAAGCACCGAAGATACCAACAAAAGGCATCATATCAAGGCTCGAAGAAGAGCGGAAGTTACTTCCCCGCTTACTTCCTGTTGCAAAAGAAAGAGCGGAAAAGCTGCTGGATTTGTTGATACATTCAGGTTCCACTCATATTCGTACACATTGCAATGTCGACCCTGTGATCGGACTTGAAAATCTCGAAGCCACTTTGCAAGCAGTGGAAGCCTATAAAGGAAAAGCTTCCGTCGAGATTGTGGCTTTTCCGCAGCATGGTTTATTACGCAGCAACTCCGTTTCACTTGTCAGGGAAGCATTGCGAATGGGAGCGTCATTCGTCGGCGGTGTCGATCCCGCCTCAATTGATGGAGATATTGAGAAATCATTGCAAACAGTCATGGAGCTTGCGGTTGAGGCAAATGCAAATATTGACCTTCATATCCATGATTCTGGTCATCTTGGCATTTTTACTTTTAAGCGATTAGCTTCTTTAACGGAAGAAGCCGGATGGCAAGGAAGGGTCACTATCAGTCATGCCTTCGCATTAGCTGACATCCCGCCTGAAGAAGCAAGTGAAATCGCGGAACTGCTCGCTCATCAGGGCATTTAGTTGCCGGGAAACTCTAAAATAACAGGAAAGGAAAGATAGTGAATGAACGATGCTATTTGGCTGTTAAATGCCCGATTTGAGAGCGGTTACCACGTTGATCATGGCGTGATTACAGGGACGAAAACAGAATGTAACCATCTTTTAATTAAGGGCGGGAAGATTGCTGATATACGATCATCTAACGAAACGATCACAGACGATTTACCGCAAAAAGATGCAAAACAACTGTTAGTGCTTCCGTCTTTTATAGAAAAACATTGTCATTTGGATAAAACATTGCTCGGCGATCATTGGCGCCCTGTCACCCCTGTTAATAATATTTTTGAACGCCTTGAAATTGAGAAAAAAGTGCTTCCTTCCTTGGAAACCACGACACAAGAACGGGCGGAAAAGTTACTTGATATTTATTTAAAGTCCGGCGTGACTCACGTTCGTACACATGTAGATATTTATCCTGAGGTAGGATTGAAAAATTTAGAAGACGTCCAAAAAGCATTGGAGACGTTTGAAGGAAAATTATCTTATGAAATTGTTGCATTTCCTCAACATGGATTGTTACGTTCAAAGGCAAAAGATTTAGTAAGAGAAGCCCTTCGCCAAGGAGCAAGCTTTGTCGGCGGTGTTGACCCTGCAACTGTGGATGGTAATATTGAGGCTTCGCTGCAAGAAATGGTTGAACTTGCTGTTGAAGGAAACGCGGGTATTGACATGCATTTGCACGATGCCGATCACCTGGGTGTTTTTACAATAAAAAGACTTGCTCAGTTAACAAAAGAAGCGGGTCTTGAAGGCAAGGTAGCGATTAGCCATGCCTTTGCACTTGGGGATATCTCTCAAGCTGAGGCAGGGGAAATGGCAGAAATATTAGCCGATGCCGGGATTACTATTATTACTAGTGTGCCTATTGATCGAAGGTTTCCGCCTGTTGGCTTATTACATGAAAAAGGCGTGCCTGTCGCCGTTGGCTGTGACAATATTTTTGATGTTTGGTCACCGTTTGGTAACGGTGATATTTTAGAACGAGCCGGGCGTTTAGCGGAAATTTCAAATTGGTCAGATGAACGCTCATTGTCTCAAACGCTCCGCTTTATTACCGGCGGCGAAACACCGCTTAATCAAGACGGAGAACAAGTTTGGCCGAAAGCGGGCAATGATGCAAACCTTGTGTTTGTCGAAGCATCTTGTTCCGCTGAAGCCATTGCCAGAAGATCTGCACGGGCAGCGACGATGTTCAAAGGGAAAATTGTTTCAGGTTCATTATAAGTATAAAACTGCTCAATTTAAAAACTAACCGCGGGTTAAAAGGTACCTGCCGGTTGGTTTTTAATGTTAATCGGGGTAACACGGATGGAAAAATTCTTGGAAACTTATTCCAAGGTTGAATTTTATGATATAAGTCAGCCGTTTTACTGCTGTAAAGGAATTTATAAGAAAGGATTATTATCCCCCATTGATTGTTAGTTTCTTATTTATCTATTTTAACTAATAAAGGTTGGAAAAGCCGAATATTATTTTTTATGTATAAACTTTATGAGGGGGAAGTGACATGGGCTTACCGCCTGCTTCGTCGAAGGATCGGGGTCAAGGTCATTTAGGTTTATCACATAATGCTGTTGGTCTTCGTGAGGTTGTGTTCCAGTCTATCACAGGGATGGCTCCCGCTGGTGCGGTAGCGTTTGCTTTAACTTATGTGGCTTCTGCCGCCGGAGGTGCATTGCCGCTTTCATTGCTTTTGGCGATGATTCCAAGTTTAATGGTGGCCAGTACAGTGGCGCAATTTGCTAAAAAGTTGCCATCAGCAGGCGGTTATTACACTTATACTTCCAGCGGTCTAGGCCCGAACGCTGGGTTCTTGACGGCTTGGTTTTATTTGTTTTATGAACCGCTGATGCCATCAACGGTATTTGCTGTTGTCGGATTTCTGGTTCAAACGACATTTCCGACGGTCTTTGGTCTTGCGATTCCCTGGTATGTTTGGTCCGTAGCAGGCATCTTGTTATTATATTTTATTACTTATAGAAGCATTCATGCATCTTCCAAGGTTGCAAGTGTCTTGGGTATTTTAGAAATAGGTATTTTTTTAATTCTTGCTTTATCTATTCTTTTCAGTACACACCATACCCCGGGAGTTGCTCCTTTTACACCTGAAGCTTCATTGAATCACGGCTGGTCAAGTGTGCTGTTAGGCATGGTTTTTGGCGTATTTACTTTTGCAGGTTTTGAAACAGCTGCGCCTTTAGGAGAGGAGTCACGCAACCCGAGAAAGACGGTCGGCAGGGCAGTTTTGCTGGCTTCAGTGATTATTGGACTTTTTTATATGATTTCGGCCTATGCGGCTATAACCGGCTGGGGACTTGATAAAATGTCTAGTTACGCGGCATCTTCAAACCCATGGAATGTATTGGCCCACCGCTATTGGGGATGGGGATGGATACTTATCTTCCTGGCCCTTATGAATAGCCAAATGGGAAATGGCATTGCGTCGCAAACGGCCTGTACCCGTGTTTTATACGCCATGGGCCGTATTCGTGTTTTGCCAAAATCATTTGCCACCATTCACCCTAAATATCGAATCCCCTCTACAGCACTGAACGTTCAGACCATCATTACTCTCGTTCTCACGCTCGGAACAGGTTTTTTATTCGGCCCCTTTGCCGCAAGTCAGCTGATAGCGGAGGTTCTTACATTATCAATCATTATGGTATATATATTAGGCAATATAGCATTGGTTTTCTTTTACAGGAGACAATATCCTAAGGAATTTTCCTTTTGGCTGCATGGATTCTTCCCCATCGTATCAAGCGCTTTTCTTCTTGTCGCACTCTATGGTTCGATATTTCCAGTTCCCGCTTATCCTATGAATTTACCGCCTTACATTGTATTAGTTTGGATTGTGATTGGATTTATTGTATTGGTGTATCTGCGTCGTAATCGGCCCGATGCTATTAAAGCGGCTAAGTTAATCGTTTCACAAGATCAAGATACAGACAACAAACTATAATCATTTGCAATGCAATGCCCCGACTTCATTAGACGGGGCATTCATCATTAATCTATTTTTAAATCTTTTCCGCTTTTCTTTAATATGAAAACATTGATAAATAATATGATACAGCCAATAACGAACCAAGTGATGCCGAGATAAAAGGTCATCTTGTCAAAGTTAATCCATACATAGAGAAGGATAATGAAACCGAGCAGAGGCATGATGAGATGCTGCCACCATTTCCCGGACTTTTTCCTTATAAAAAAGTAGATAATGACTGTGATATTAAGGACTATAAATGTTGTGATCGCGCCAAAGTTTACGAGACGGCTCAGATTTCCGATTGACATAACATAGCCGATAATAACAGCGACAATGGCTACTAATAAAATGGCAACAATCGGTGTTTTATACTTCCGGTGAACCTTTGACAGAACATTTGGAAGGACACGATCACGCCCCATACTGAACAGAAGTCTTGAAATAGCAGCTTGAGCAGCCATTCCGCAACAAATGGCGGAGAAGAACTTCAGCACAATAACCGTTGTTTGCATCCAAGGGCCGCCAACTTGATTAAGGACATAATAAAATGCAACATCAAGGTTTGGAAAAGTGTTGTAGTTTGGATGAACGATAGCTCCCAGATAAACAAAAACAATATACATAATGGAAACAATAATCAGCGACCAAACAGTTGCTTTACCGACAATTGAGCGCTTTGATTTCGTTTCTTCTGCCAATGTGCTGATACCGTCAAAGCCAAGAAAGCTTAGCACGGCAATTGACATGCCTGAAGCAATTAAGCTCGGACTAAATCCATGCGGCTGATAAATCGGAGCGGCAGAGAATGAAGCTTTCCCTTGAATGACATAAATAACAGCCAGCACGCTAAATAAAAGGAAGAAAACAAATTCAGCTAAAAATACAATCCAGCTGACTGTCATCGCCAGCTTAACCCCTCTGATGTTAACGACTGTATTGATAATTACAAAAAGAAGGATCCAAACAAAGTTTGGAATGGACGGCATCCAAGCGTGCATCCAAGACGCCGCAATTAAATTATTTAAGGCTGGAATCAATATATAGTCCAGTAAAATCATCCAACCGGCCAAAAAGCCGATATGCGGATTCAAACCGTGCTGTATATAGGCATAAGCAGAGCCAGCGGACGGAAATTCCTTAGACATATAAAAATAACTATATGCTGTAAAAAGCATCACAACACAAGAAACTAGATATGTTAGAACAATCATGCCATGGGAAGCTTGAACAACGTCACCGTAAATACCCATCGGCGCAAGCGGACCCATGAAAATTAATCCATAGACGATTAAGTCCCTCATTGTTAAGGAACGTTTCAGCTGTTGTGTATTGTTTGATTGTGCGGATGTTGCCATAAGTCAGGCCTCTTTCCTATTCTCTATATTATTTTATCTGAATAAAGTTTAGTGAGATAAATCCGATTAGTCAAGTGGGGGAACTTATGCCCAGACTTATCCATTACCGGGGTCTGACCCTGTGAACTGTGGATAACTTTATTAAAGTTTTGGCTATATGGTGATTAATCATGCGGTGGTATAAAAATAGCTGTTCATACAACAGGCCTTAAATCTTTCATTTAGTTGTTAATTGAGTATTCAAACGCTCCAGCACCTCCGCATCCTGTAGATGATGTTAAGTTTCGTATACGCCAAAAGTCCTGTCAAGACTTGGTAACCCAATAATTGTAATGACAGGTAAGAACATATAATATATTAAATAGGCAAAACACTCATACACTGGCAGGGGTTTATTAATGAATGTGAATCATCGAAAAGGAAAATACGGTATTGACGCACCAGGTGTTGTTATAAATTTACCAATTATCGGTGTTATATTACTGATTCTAAGTATAGTAAGTTTCAATGTTTTTCCGGAACAAATGAGATGGATTGGGCGAATGATAAGTGCCGTCCTTTTCATTACTTGCCTTATCTGTCTCTTTGAAGCTGCGGCAATGATATGGAGCAGTAAAAAGGGTAAGGTTATAGAATGCGAAAGGCTGCTTGATCTCATAGGACTTAACGGTGATGAGAAGGTGCTTGATGTCGGTTGCGGGCGCGGAATGGTTCTTCATAGCGCGGCACGGCGTTTGACGACAGGCCAAGCTGTAGGTCTGGATGTTTGGAGTGAAAAAGATCAATCAGGCAATCATCCGGATGTGACGCTGCAAAATGCAAAGCTGGAAGGTGTAGAGGATAAGATTAAGCTTTTCAATGGGGATGCGCGTGACATGCCTTTTGCGGATGAGACATTTGATGTGATTGTATCGAGCTTGGCTATACATAATATTCCAAGCAGAGAAGAGCGGGAGATGGCATTAAGAGAATGTGTCAGGGTGCTTAAACCCAATGGACGTTTTGCAATACTCGATTTTCAATATGTTAAAGACTATGCTCATGTCTTTCAGCGGTTAGGGATTGAAAATGTTAAAGTTATCGGACCTCATTATGTAATGTTTCCGCCAGTAAAAATTGTGACGGGCAAGAAGCAAATTATTGAGAACTAACATCAAATAAATGTTAACCCATCAACATGTCTTCTTAATAAGCGTCATATGCGCGTCATAGGCACATGACGATGTTTGTTTTCAGAATAAATTGTACAATTTATATATGAATTTCATATTATAAAAAGGATTAGGAGGCTGCTACTGATGGGGAGATTAGACAGTAAGGTTTCATTAATTACCGGCGGCGCATCCGGTATTGGAAAAGCCATTGCCATGTTGTTTTCAAAAGAAGGTTCTAAAATTGCCATTACAGACATTAACAAGGACAATGGCCAATCTGTTGTCGATGAAATAAAAAATAGCGGCGGCGAGGCTATTTTTATCCAACACGATGTTACTAAAGAAGATGAATGGAAAAAGGCGATTGACATTGTCCAAAAACAATTTGGCAAGCTTGATGTTCTTGTTAATAATGCTGGGATTGGTTTAGCTGCAAACGTTGAAGAATGTACATATGAACAATGGCGAAAAGTGTTGAGCATTAATTTGGACGGTGTTTTTTTAGGCACTAAGTACGGTGTACAGGCCATGAAAAATAATCAATCAGGCTCCATTATTAACATGTCGTCTATTGAAGGATTTGTAGGTGATCCGAACTTAGCGGCGTATAATGCCAGTAAAGGCGGCGTTCGGATATTAACGAAGTCGGCTGCCTTGCATTGCGCAAAATCTAAATACGGTGTGAGGGTCAACAGCGTTCATCCGGGGTATATTAAAACACCTATGGTGGAAAAAGACGATGAAAAGAGTAAGGCTGTGGTAAAGTATCTTGAATCCCTTCATCCGGTCGGGCATTTGGGAGATCCTATCGATATTGCCTATGGCGCATTATATTTAGCTTCAGATGAATCTAAATTTACCACAGGCTCTGAGCTTCTGATTGACGGCGGTTATACGGCTCAATAGTATATTCATAAAAAGACATGTCCTTGCTTTAAAGCGGGAACATGTCTTTTTAAGTTTATACCTTTGCCAAAATCCGAACATTTTTCATAAAATGATTTTTAATGTTTGTATTTGGTATTGACCCTTTATAGCTATCATGTTATAAAAGTGATATAAGTTCAAAAATTCGACAAAAGGAGACAAAAATGAACTGGCTAGATAGGGTTTTTAATTTAAAGAAACTTCATACAAATGTTCGCACCGAAGTCTTAGCTGGGCTTACGACATTTATTACAATGGCTTATATTATTATTGTTCAGCCAAACTTAATGAAGGCGGCCGGGATGCCCGCAAATGAAGTCATGGTTTCGACAATTGGGATATCAGCAATTTTTTGTATTATTATGGGACTTTATACAAACAGACCGTTCGGGATAGCGCCGGGAATGGGAGGAAACGCCTTTTTTGCGTATACGATTGTTGCCGGCGGTCTTGCAACTTGGCAAACAGGGTTAGGCATGGTTCTTATTTCAGGTATTGTTTTCTTTTTATTAACATTATTCGGTATTCGCCAGGCCATCGCGGACATGATTCCAAAGAACATCAAGCTTGGCATTGGCGCTGCTGTCGGTATTTATATTTGCGCACTTGGTTTTTCAAATTCTGGACTTATAATTCAAAACAAAAGCGGCGGTAATTTAACGCTCGGAACCATGCATGACAAAAGCGTTATCCTTTCATTGGTTGGATTAGCAATTATCCTTGGATTAATGGCAAGAAAAGTGAAGGGTTCGATTTTATTCGGAATTTTAATTACGACTATTATTGGCATCCCTCTTGGTGTTACAAAAATGCCGCATACATTCTTCCAGCTGCCGCCATTTCCTAAGGACATTTTGTTTCAAGTCGATTGGCTATCAGCATTAAAGTGGTCATTTTTCCCATTAATATTTACGTTTTTTACGG
This sequence comes from Scopulibacillus cellulosilyticus, assembly GCF_042665295.1. Classification (NCBI taxonomy): domain Bacteria; kingdom Bacillati; phylum Bacillota; class Bacilli; order Caryophanales; family Sporolactobacillaceae; genus Scopulibacillus; species Scopulibacillus cellulosilyticus. The sequence continues at coordinate 99,450 of NZ_JBHTCO010000041.1, read as the reverse complement.
GTGAATTCTTCTCGACATTGGGAACGGTTTTAGGTGTTGGAGCCAAAGCCGGACTGCTGGATAAGGATGGGAATTTACCAGGAATACAGCGGCCGTTTTATGTTGATGCAGCAGCAACCATCGTGGGACCTTTCGCCGGTTTGACAACTGTGACGACATACATTGAATCAGCCAGCGGGGTTGAAGCGGGCGGACGTTCCGGGTTAACAGCGGTGTCTACAGGAATTTTCTTTTTAATATGTTTGTTGTTAACGCCGATATTTTTAATGATTCCAGGAGCAGCTACTGCACCGGCACTCGTTGTCGTTGGTCTTTCTATGCTATTATCTTTAAAAAATATTGACTTTGATCATTTTGATGAGGCAGTTCCTGCACTGATTACGGTTCTCATGACTGGATTATCGTTCAGTATCGCTAACGGTATTGTTTTTGGCGTATTAAGTTATATCGTTATCAAAATTATCGCAGGGAAAATAAAGGATATTCCGATTGGCCTGTATGTGCTTTGTATTCCGCTTATTTATTATTTATGTTTAAAATAACAAGTCAAATTGATGGAGGAATATCATGAAAAATAAAATGGTGTCAGCTGCGCGCGGCGAACTTTCATTGGATTTATCTATCGAGAATATTAAGCTTGTGAATGTTTTCACCGGAGAGATTTATCCAGCAGCTATTGGTATTTTTGAAGATAAAATTGTCCATGTCACTCGCCCGGGTGAAACAGCCCTTGAAGCAAAGCAAGTGATAGACGGAAAAGGAAAGTATGCGATCCCGGGTTTAATTGATACGCATTTGCACATCGAGAGCAGCATGTTAACACCCTGGGCATACGCCGAAGCGGTTCTTCCGCACGGTACAACGACGATCGTCACTGATCCCCATGAGATCGGAAACGTTTTGGGAGCAGAAGGCGTTGACTATATGATTAAAGCAAGCAAAGGGCTCGCTCTGCGGATATTGACTTTTCTCCCTTCTTGCGTGCCATCTGCTCCAGGTGTTGAAACATCCGGCGCGGATTTTACGCCTGAGGTCATTGAAGAATTAATTAACAGGGAAGATATTGACGGTCTTGCTGAGGTTATGAATTATGTCGGCGTGATTCAGCAAGATGACAGGATGCCGAAAATTTTAGAAGCTGCCAAAAAGGCTGGGAAAATCGCGCAAGGACATGCACCGACCGTCACTGGCCGCGATCTATCCGCATATTTAGTTTCTGGGGTTGACTCTGATCACGAATGCCGCACCGGAGAAGAAGCGCTTGAGAAAATTCAAGCCGGCATGTTTGTTGAAATAAGAGAAAGCTCCTTCTCGCTTAATGCTGCAGCGATTTGCGAATATATTAAAGATAAAGGCTATCTGCCGAATGTTTGTCTCTGTTCCGATGATGTAAAAGCAAACGATCTACTTCAGAGAGGTCATATGAATCATGTTGTCAGGCGCTGTATAGAAGAAGGCATTTCGCCGGTTAATGCGATCCGTTACGGTACATTGAATGCGGCTGAAAGATTAAAGAGAAGAGATTTAGGCGCTATAGCTCCTGGAAGAATTGCTGATATTGTGCTGCTTGAAAATATTGAAACAATGGTCGTCTCCGATGTGTTTACTTCAGGAAAGCAAATTTTCTCGGACGGAAAATTATTGAGAGAGCAAAACAAAGTGAACCCGCCCAGCCGCTTTTTTAATACAGTTAAAGTACCTGATATTAAGGAAGATGATTTTACAATCACGGTGGAACAGAAAGGTGCGTCTAAAGCAAAAGTCAGAGTGATTGAATATGATTATGCACCGGGTATTCCGACGAATTTCATGGAAGTGACTTTACCGGTTGTTGATGGGGAAATTGTTCTCAATCATTATGATGGTAAAAAAGCACCGTTAAATTATATTGGCGTTTATCACCGCCACGGTAAAAATAACAACAAGACTGTAGGCATTCTTGCAGGCTACGGGATCGAGGAAGGTGCTGTCGCAACTTCTGTTGCCCATGATTGCCATCATTTAGCCGTACTTGGAACGAATAAGAAGGACAGGGCGTTAGCGGCTAATCGTGTTAAAGAGTTGAACGGCGGCATGGCGGCTTTTAAGAATGGTGAGCTTGTCGCTGAATTGCCATTGCCTGTAGCCGGCTTAATGAGTACAGCAACAGCAGAAGAATTGGCGCCTGAAATAGACAAGTTTGTTAATTTGCTTGAAAGAGAGATCATGCCGGGGAAAAATCCAATCCACCGTTTAATTGCAGTCACACTCCCGGTTATTCCGAAAGCAAAAATTTCTGATCTTGGATTGGTTGACGTTGATAAACAGGAAATTGTTCCATTAGTTTTAGAGGTTGTTTAAAAATGTTAAGTTGAAATACTCTATACAAAATAAAACTTCACCTAGATAAATTTGGCATTACCTAGGTGAAGTTCACGTTTATTAGGAACATTGGATTGTGCTTGTCATTCATTAATTAATATTTTTTATCTTTACTAAGGACATTAATTTTATACGGGTCATTTTTCAGGTTTAATATAAGGGACAATTTGCGCCGTAGCTCCTACTGAAGCACCACGAATAAATTCTTTATTTTTCAAGGCTTTAAAATTTTTTGTTTGGCCCGTGAGCATTACCCCTAAAATTTTCACTTTACTAAACTGTTTACCCTTATTTGATTTTAAAAATTTTTTTATTGTATCGTCATCACCATTATATTTTTTAAGCGCATTAATGAAGTTGTTGTATGCTTTTTTTGGCGAGTCAGATGGATCAAATCCATAAACCGGCAAACCCGCGGGTCCTTTATTTTCATCTGTAATTGGTGATGTCATATACAACCATACGATGTTTAAATTGTCAGGGATTTTTGCTTGTATTTCTTGAAAGGTATAGGGCTTATCGAAAGAAATAGCAACTTCCGCAACGTGATTTTTCATTTGTGAAACTTCTCCCAGTTCATTAGGTATGCCATCATCGTACTTTTTAATGGATGGATTATAAAATGTCGCGACTTTATTCTTTGTTTGTTTATCATACTCATATAACTCTTTGTTAGACCCATAAGATCCCGGTACTAACTCATTGTAATCAATATTGGTGCGAACCCAATCATACGAGCTTGTAAGTGTACTCCATTGAACTAAATAGCCATCGATATTTTTAGAACGATTTGTAACAATATTGCCGCCAAACATCGATGAATTATTTGTTACTTGTGAGTCGATTTGAATATTAGGTTCAGCAATTTCATTATGTAAAAAAAGCTGTTCATGAAGTCTTGAGGAACTTTTCGCGGCAAAGTAGTTGCCTGTTTTATAGAGAATTGGCAATAGTATTATTACAACAATAATTGTTGTAATAATGATTTTTAGGAGTTGTTTTCGTTTAGCCTTTTTTAAAGCACCATTTAACGAATTGTCCATTAATGTTTTCCTCCTATTTTTGAGTGAATAAATTTACGTGCGCGATATAATTTTTGCTTTACGCTATCTACTCGAATGTCTAAAATAATGGCAATTTCCTCATATGAAAAATCATAATAATACTTTAAAAAGAAAATTTCTTTATATTCCTTTTTGATGTCTTTTAACAAACAGAAAATCTCATCTTTATTTAAAATGACATCAAATTCATGATCTGTATATTGCAGCTTTGAATAAATTTCTTCAGATAAGTAAACGTTTTGCTTCTCCTTTTTCCTTTTCAAGTCAATATATTCATTGAGTGATACTCGAAAAAACCACGGGCGTATATTGCTCTCTGTTAGGTCATCCATCAATAGATAAACTTTGTAAAAGGTATTTTGAATAATATCTTCCGCATCTTCTTTTTTGGCTCCTTTTGCTAGTAATACCCGGTACACTTCCTTTCCTAAATTAATAAGATAGGAGGCTAGTACATTTTCCTTTTTCATATTTTGACCTCCCTACACTTATACAACGGATGAGCATTTAAAAATGTATACACATAAATTGATTTTATATAAATTAAATTATGAATGGGAAGTAATTCTGTATTTGCGATGTTTCCAGCAATACATTTGAGAGATAATTTACATGGGAGTTAATCTGTAATAACGGGGCATTTTGAAAGAAAAATTGTTTAGTTAAAGGTTGGAATTATGATTTAGTATTCCATTAAAGGGTGCAGTTGGTGAAGATTTTCTCCTGTATTTTGGTCCTGGCATTACATAATCCTTTTATAAATATGAAAACCGATTTTCCTTTGATTAAGGAGAATCGGTTAATTATTATTGAACTTCTTTTTCAAAAATGATTTCTACAGCAATTGTTTGCCCAAAACCTCCGGCTATTCCGGAAGAAAGTGGAGCGAAGGTATGTAAACGCCAGCCGTCTTTTGTGTGTTCCTTTATAATTTCTTCATACTTTCCACTTTGAGTGTGGCATTAATCACTGCATTTGTTCTGGCATCTATATAACTTCTGATTGCTGCTGTGATTTGATAACTTTGTACTTGATGCTTGTGAAGAGTTATTTGAATAATTGACAGCTTCAGACCCACTATTTTTATCACTACTGTTGGTGCCTTCGCAAGTACTTACAGTATTACTTTTCTGTCGGTTGCTTGATGAATTTTTTGCTTTAGAGGAAGAGTCTGATTTACCATTGGATGTGCTGTTCGAATTTGATTGATTTTCAGATGGTGAACTGGCAGCATTAGAAGAGTTTCCGCAGGCAGATAGCACAATCAGTAAGAATGCCAACAAGCAACCGAGTATCAATGTGTTTTTTTCTTCACTCTTTTCCTCTTTTTAATAAAACTTACAAGTAAATTTTACTATACCTTTTGTTGTTTAAATCATCGAAAATAATCTTAGTTAAAGGGATAATGAAAAACTTTGATTAATTTACATAGCCCTGTTTATCAGAAATTCTGAAACCTGATTCTACTTTATTTTAAAGAGAATCAGGTTTCTTTATTTTATTTAACTAACACAAGTTTGATAATGAACCGTTAAATGAATACTCTAAACGCTCGTACATATTTTAATTAAGAAAGGGTGTCATTAAGGGGGGAGATAATTCATGAAGAAAAAGGTTTTTTAATTGGTGGCGGCATAATCATTTGCGTGTTCTTTACTGTCTTCTTAACCTATTCCCATTTTGAAGGATCTAATAGGGCTAAATCGTTTGAAGAAACGCATGCACCAACTGATATTAAAAGACTAAGAATCGGTCATTTGGATGAAGTTATAAAAGATGAATTGAATAAAAAAGGATACAAAATAAGCTTGAATGACATAAATATTCCTGTGTATACCCCACATTCCCATAAAATATTAAACGTTAAGGTCAAGGGAACAAAAACCTATTACAACAAAGTGAAAAGTGGTGTGAAAGAGACAGTCAGTGATGTATTAAAAACAAGAGGATATGATGCCTATACAATAAAAGTAAGTAGGGAAAAGAAAAATAGACCGGATTCCGTAGATCAAAAGAATGAACTGAAAATAAATGAAGAACAAAAAAAGTATAAGGAATTATCGAATGACATTTCTCGAGTAGTCGAAAAATATAAAATGAAAATTGTATTCTTAACCATGGATTCAAAGGCGATTACAATAGAACTTGTTGGCCCAAAACAAGATTATATTAAGACTAAAAAAGATATCCTAAATCAGATTAAGTCTGTCGTTCAATCTTCTGGTTTTAGGGATTGCATTATTAAGGTCAGGAATATTGAGAATAATGGTGATGACAAAAGCCAGAGTGAGATAAAAGATCTTAAATGGAATGAACATATTTTCCCAGTCATCCTTGAAGAGATGATGTCCAAAAAGGCATACCACGTTTACGGGTTTGCTTATTCCTTTCATCCAGAACCCTTACAAATCATTATAAAAACATCAGTAATGAGTAAAGCGCCCCAAGCAAAGGAACTAAAACAGGAAATTGTGAGAAACATTCATACTATGCTTCAATCGAAATATCTAGCTCAATGGGTTGATCACGAGCCTTATAAAGTAATAGTTCGCGGTAAGGACTATAAAAATATAGAATGAATTTTAAAAGTCACTTCTGATATACATAATCGTGATTATAAGAATGAAAAGCCAATTTCCTAAATAAATGGGAGATCGGCTTATTTTGCAGAGATTACTCACATTTAACCGATTTGAGGTTAACCCTTTTTAAATTTTGTTCAATCAGTGTTTCATTTTCTGATTAACGATTTAAGATTAATTAATTATCTTTATTTGGTTATTAAAAAAATCAATTGAAATCATTTACTTTATTAAATATGTGTAATAAAATATTAATAACATTAAGAGAGGGGAAGAATATGGCTTACCAAGTTATCACAAACTGCCCTGTTTGCAGTGAAGTGTTAAAGATTACAAAGTTACAGTGTACGCATTGCCATACAACAATTGAAAATGAATTTGAGCTATCCAAGTTTGCAACTCTTGATCAAGAACAGCTATTTTTTATCGAAATCTTCCTTAAAAGCCGTGGAAATATTAAAGAAGTTGAAAAAGAATTGGGGGTTTCCTATCCAACTGTACGCGGGAAGTTAAACGAAATTGTTTCTGCACTTGGGCTCGCCGAAAAGAAAAGCGATGTAGATGATAAGAAAGTAATTGACATGCTCGAAAAAGGAGAAATCTCTCCTGAAGAAGCATTAAAAATAATAAAGAGAAATTAAAGGAGAAACTGGATGATGAAAGAAGAAATTACGAAGGTACTTACAATGGTTCAAGAGGGAAAGCTTGATTCAGATGAGGCTAGTGAACTAATTCAAGCATTAAAGATAAAAGGTTCGACTTCAGCTGCGATTAAAGGCTCAAACTATCTGGATAAAATGTTAAAAGTTCGCGTTATGTCGGAAGAAGGCGATAAAGTAAATGTAAACTTGCCATTGAGACTAATCAAAGTTGCGTTGAAAACAGGTCTTAGCATTGCTACGGCAATACCTGAATCCGCTAAGTACGTAAAAGATATCGACGTTCTTGACGTGGATTTGATTTTGAAAGCAATTGAAAACGAATTGTCTGGTCAAATTGTCGATGTCGAAAGTAAAAAAGGCGAAAAAGTCTCCGTCGTCATTGAGTGATCGCCATGTTAAAAGTTAAAGTGAAACTTAAAGGCAAGAGGAAATTCACGGTTCCTTTGCCATACACCCTTTTACGTGCCGGTGGTTGGATTGCAACTTCACCATTACTATGGAAATTTGTAAACAGTAAGTTTATCCAGAAGAACGTAGATGAAAATACAAAATCGTTTATTCCCATGTCAATTGATCGTAGAGAAGTTAGGCATTTATTGAGGGAAATCAAGCGATATCGAGGATTAACAATCGTTGAAGTGAAAGATAAGGACGGGGCAGAAGTCGTTATAAGGTTATAAATGTCATGCAAAAAGGGGTAGCGCCAATAAGGAAACTCATCTTAGTCCAGTTTTTATGGAAAAAGGAAAAATCGCAGCTCAAATTGGTATCGAAATATTTTTAAGAAAAATAGTTGACACCTCTTCTACTCGGTGTTACAATGTACCTGTAATAAGTAATACTTAATAGCGTGATTTCCAAAAAGTTATTTAAAAAAATTTACCTCGCTACTAAGTTACATTGAATATAAGTCAGACAAAATAGAGGTGGCTCTGAACATGGAAAATTTAACCGAAATGCTGAGGGGTTCGCTGGAAGGCTGCGTGCTGGAAATCATCAGCCGCCATGAAACCTATGGCTACGAGATAACCCGCCGCCTGAACGAGCTTGGGTTTACCGAAGTCGTGGAAGGGACGGTCTACACCATCCTCATGCGATTAGAAAAGAAAAAACTGGTGAACGTAGAAAAGAAACCGTCAGATATGGGGCCGCCCCGCAAGTTTTACTCACTTAATGAGGCTGGCCGCCAGGAACTTGAATTGTTTTGGAAAAAATGGGATTTTGTATCATCAAAAATTAATGTCTTAAAGTCAACCTAGCTTCATAAGATAATCCGTCCGATATTTTTGGAGTGTCTTGTACAGCTTTATAAAAAAGGAGGAAAAATAATATGATGGAAATGTTCAAAAAAATGATTGGTGATAAAAAAGAGTACAAAATGATGATGGCACGGGTTGAAGCCCTGCCAGAGGACTACCAGTATGTATTTAAGAAAATTCAAAACTACATGTGGAATTTCTCAGCGGGCAACGGGATGGATATGCTGCACATACAGTATGAATTAATCGATTTGTTTGAGGACGGTGCGGCGGAAGGCAAACAAGTTCTGGAAATCACCGGGGACGACGTGGCGTCCTTTGCCGACGAACTAGTGGCAAACGCTAAAACCTATGTCGCCAAGTATCGTGAAGATTTGAATCAGAGTATCATGAAGCGATTGGGAAAAAAGTAAATTCAATGGATAATACCGACTGAATAGCTGGTTACAAATGTGAATTGCCGCTTTCGCTATTCAGTTATATTTTCAACTTGGTACTAAGTCATACAGATTATCAGCCAGACTAAATAGGGTATAGGCAATCCAGCTCCGCAAAGCGATTTTTATAAGGAGGAAAAAAGTATGAGCAATGCAGCGATTTCTGTAAAAGGGTTAAAAAAGTCCTTTAAAGACAAGGAAGTCTTAAAGGGGGTGGATTTTGAGGTGCGGCGCGGCGAAATTTTCGCACTGCTGGGATCAAATGGAGCGGGCAAGACGACGACGGTCAGCATCCTCTCAACGCTGATGAAGCCCGATGCCGGCGAAGTAGGCATTTGCGGCTTTGACGTCCAGCGTCAACCGGATCATGTTCGCCAGAGCATCAGCCTGACAGGTCAGTTCGCAGCTTTAGACGGCATGCATACCGGGCGGGAAAACCTGATGATGATCGCCAAGTTGCGAGGGGTTTCCAATCCCGCTCAAGTCGCCGATAATCTGCTTGCAAGATTCAGCCTGCTTGACGCGGCCAACCGCCGGGCGGACAAATATTCCGGCGGGATGAAGCGCCGGCTCGACATCGCCATGAGTCTGATTGGGGCGCCAGCAGTCATTTTTCTCGATGAACCAACGACAGGGCTTGACCCCGAAGCGCGGATTGAAGTCTGGGATACCGTCAAGGAGCTTGCCGGCAGCGGCACGACCATCTTGCTGACGACTCAGTACCTGGAGGAAGCCGAACAACTGGCAGACCGCATCGCCATCCTGCATGGCGGGAAAATCATCACGACCGGTACCCTTGCCGAACTCAAAGAGATGTTCCCGCCGGCGAAAGTGGAGTACATTGAGAAGCAGCCGACATTGGAGGAAATTTTCCTCGCGATCATCGGCAAAAAGGAGGAGATGTAAATGAAAAGCAAAACAGGGGTATTGCTAGGGCGTTTAATGCGCAACATCATGCGCAGCCCGGATACGATTATCACGGTGGCAATTACGCCGATTATGATGATGCTGCTGTTTGTCTACGTATTTGGCGGCGCCATAAAGACAGGTACGGACAACTACGTCAATTATTTATTGCCGGGAATACTGCTGATGGCTATCGCATCCGGCGTCGCTTACACTTCCCTGCGGCTGTTTACGGATGTAAAGAGCGGGCTGATGGCGCGTTTCATTACCATGCCCATTAAGCGCTCGTCGGTATTGTGGGCTCACGTGTTGACCTCGCTCGTTTCCAATGCGCTTACTGTCGTGGTAGTTATCTTCGTTGCGCTCTTGATGGGCTTCCGTTCCAACGCTGATATCCTGCATTGGCTCGCGGTGGCTGGGATACTCGGGCTGTTTACACTGGCGCTGACATGGCTGGCGGTCATTCCCGGATTGACAGCGAAATCTATGGAAGGGGCGACAGCCTACTCATACCCGCTGATTTTCCTGCCGTTTATCAGTTCGGCCTTTGTTCCCACCGAAACCATGCCTAAAATTGTCCGTGCGTTCGCTGAGAACCAGCCCGTGACTTCAATCGTGAATACGATTCGCGCCCTCTTGTATGAAGGGTCTGTCGGCAACGGTATTTGGATCGCGCTTGCCTGGTGCGTCGGCATCATGGTCATCGCTTACTTCTTCGCCATTAAAGCATTTAAACGCCAGTTAGGGTAAGCATGCGTTAGCTTAACAAGATAAATTAAAAAAAGTCGGTTCCTTAGCGTATGAAGTGACCCCATAAAGTTAGACAGATTATTTTCTTAGGCGGCTTGTAAGGTCTGAATTCGGTATTGTACCGGGCTCAGGCCTTTTAATTTTGCCTTTATGTGGCCGTTAAACTATTGGGAGCCTTTAACTGTTTATTCGTTCTTTATCCTCAAAATCAAAGTTAATATGGGAACAAGACCCCAAGGGGCAGTAATTACGCCAAACGGAACCCGTGCTTATGTTGAATGGATTTCACAGTTATCAAATTTGAAAACTATAAAAGTAATTTGATTATACAACTTATGTTGTGTTTACATAAAGCGCATTTTATAGGATACAAAACTTTATGCACAGTTTTACTCCGCATACTTATAAACATCCGGTCTCAGGTTTTCGAAAATTGGGATGTTTTGTTGTTGTTTTGCTACTTTCTGTATATCGATTTCTGCTGTTATGATTGCTTCTTGGTTGCCCGCTTCTTCTACGATGTTTCCGTTTGGGTCGATGACGATTGAATGCCCCGCATATGTGTTGCCGACATGATTTTCATTATTAACGTCCCCCACACTGTTACATGCAATGACATAGACACAATTTTCTATGGCTCTTGCTTTCAATAGTGTTCTCCAATGATCTATGTTTTTTGTAGTCCACTGCGCAACATAAAATATGATTTTGGCTCCTTGAGACGTTGGGTAGCGGGTAATTTCCGGAAAACGCAAGTCATAACATATAATTTGACTCGCTTTGATACCATTAATTTCAAATACTTCTGGAACTTCATCTCCACTAGTTAAATACAAATGTTCATCTAACATCGGCACGAGATGTATTTTATCTTTTTGATAGAGCAGCTTACCCGTTTTTGATACCGCAAAGGCTGTATTATAAATGTTGTCATTGCGTTTATTTGAAACTGAACCTGCAATAATATCCACGTGATGTTTGGTTGCTAAACTTTGGATAAAAGGAAGGCTTCTTGTTAAATTGATATCTGCTTTTTCCGCTAAATGGTGTAAATCATAACCGTTATTCCACATTTCAGGTATCACAACAATCTCAGTATCTGCTTCGAGATTTTCTTCAAATAAGGCTTTTATACGGCTTTCGTTTTGCTCAACTTCTCCTTCTATAATCTCAATTTGAAATAATTGTATTTTCATTTTTCTACCTCCTATTCATATCTAAATTTATAAATGGCATATAACTCATCATTGTATTTAACATCTTCGCCATGTGATGAAGATATGATAGAGGGTTTTATTTCATCTATAACTTGCCCGCTAGTAATATTTTCGTCCATATCAACTGTGAACTTTTGAATTGGTGGGTGTAAGGTTTCAGCATGAGAAATGAACAAGTCTCCAGTTAACAATACATTGTCATCTTTATGATGGTATATCACATGCCCCGGAGTATGACCGGATGTTAAATATATGTCTAGGGGTAAAGTTTTAATGATATTGTCACTTAAACCTTCAACTTGATGTTCAACACCTGTTGTTTCCTTTTCTGTTTTGTTTGGATATGGCTTTTCACCATTGATAAACGGAATTTCAATTTCGTGCGAGTATATAGGAATGTTTAATTCATCTCGTAAATACTTGGCACCATTAATGTGGTCCAAATGACCGTGTGTCAGTAAGATACTTTTGGGAACACCTAAAGATTTTGCTGCGTTCAACTGCGTACGTGCATATTCTTTCATTCCGGTATCAATGATATAAACATCCTTACCATCCACCACGTACCATGTATTGATTTTGACCGGAATGCCAACGACGGTTTTATAAGTAAGTTTATAAACATGTTCAGAGATTTGAACAAGTTCCAATTCATACACCTTCTTCTTATTTATTTGATATCATTAGTTTAATAAGTGAAAAAAGGTGTAACAAGAAGGCACATTTTTGTTACTGCCCATTGAGGTGAGAAAATGTCAGGCTTTAAAAGCGATCAATATGGTACTTGTACATTTACTGTAAAGCAAGCTTGTCCAATTGAATTAACAATGCATATTTTTGGTGGTAAATGGAAAGGCATCATTTTATCTTTATTGTCGCAATCACCAATGTATTACAATGCAATGCGCCGTGAAATACCAGGTATAAGCCAACGTATTCTTACACTGCAACTTAGAGACCTCGAAAATGATGGCATCATTGAAAGGGAAGAAACAAACGATAACCCTAAGAAGGTTTTATATTATTTAACAGCTCTTGGAGAAGATTTTGTCCCAATACTTAAATCTATAGAGACATGGGGCAACGCTTATTTATGTAAAAAGAATGAAAATAAAAGATCTTAAATTTTTGTCTTAGTTGACTTAATGATCGTTATAAGAACTCTAAACTGACCATCCTATGATATAAGGAGAATCAGTTTGGAGTTACATATCATTATTCTTTTCATCTTTTATATGAAAAAAGATAAAGTATAAACTAATGAAAAAGTAATATATAGCTGTAACAGATAAAGCATTCATGAAGCCTAATGAAAAATCATTGTTGTTAAGAAATACATTAATTAACATAAATACCAACATAAAAATTATGGGTGACATTAAAAAAAGTAATTTAAACAATAATTTGTTACTAAGACTCACTGCGAGTCTCCTTTTTAAAGTACTTTTGGGGTTATTTTCATGCACTAACTCAAATCAGTTGTTCTACTTTTTTAAATATCTCATAAACGCCATGCCTTTTTCTGTTTCGACTTTTTCAACTTTGATCCCTTTACCAGCAATCACATTGTAAATTTTGTCCGCTGTTTCGTAAATCTTGTTTTTTTCCAAATAAAAAACCTCCTCAATAAAAAGGGTATTCATAATATGAATTAATTTTTGAAATCCTTATATTATGAAACTCTCTAATGGTTTATCGTATGCAGGGGCATGTGGCGGTTACCCCCATATGTGTTTAGAAGTTAATTTACTTCCATGTGAGGGAAGCCACCGGCGCTATGGCAGGTGGTTTTGCTTACTCATGATTTAACCCTTTGAAAGGTCAATTTGGTTATTCGAGTTGATTTTGTAAGCGTTATCATTTATAATGTTATTAGGTTGAACAACAAATGTGGTTGTTATGGCATCTGGCGTAGGTGGGGCCAATGCTGCAGGGCGCATATATCATGGGTCCTTTTTTCTTTTGATAATTAATATTACTAGGAAACTGTTTTTAAAGCGATCAGGAGTTAAGAAAATTAAATGGTTCTTGAAGTAGAAATCAGAATCCCGCCCTTCGGCGGGATTTTTTTGAATTAAAGTACTATACACTCCTTGATAAGTTATCCACAGTTTATGGGGTCTGACCCCCGAAATGTGGATAAGCCTAAAATTTTCTTCACACTTTTTATGATTATTTATATGATAAATTAGCCGCGATTACTGAACGGGATGAAATGAACTGAACAATACTTTTAATTCAAATCAGCCTTTTTGTAATAAAAATTACTAATTTCAGTAAATTTTTTCGTTGAAAATGCTGTGAAATAAAACATTTTATTAAAAAATACTATTCCGACCCAAAAAGTCGGGTTGACTTTTCTGTTTATTATGATAAGATTTTAAATCAATAACACTTAATACTTATCAAGAGAAGGCGGAGGGATATGGCCCGATGAAACCCCGGCAACCTGTCCGTTGCTCAGCTCAGTTTTTCATTATATTACCAGAGTATGAGGATAAGGTGCTAAATCCAGCAAAATGGATACCATTTTGGAAGATAAGTAAGGTTGAGAAATTACCTCGCAGTCTTTCTGAAGTGGAGGCATTTCCTAATTTACTATCAAAAATATCTTGGTTAGCTTGATTGAGTTTATGCGTTAGGGCCAAGACGGCGGATAGTATATAGCAACTAGGAAATCATCAGCTAAAGACAGCTTGATGATTGCCAAGTTTTCTAATTGAAGGGGGGACTGAAGTGGGTAATAGTGAACAATTAGATCCAGTCATTTCACAGATAAAAGAAATGCTTAAATCCATGCATTTTGGATCAATTACACTTGTTGTCCAAAATGGTAAAGTCATTCAGCTTGAAAAAAATGAAAAAGTAAGATTAAAATAATACGCTGACTAGACAAACTAGAGGCGGTTTTAGCTTACGATTGTTCAAAGGGGTCCGGGAAGATTCTTTTCCTCTTTTTTTGAACACGTATTAAAAAGCTAAGGCCGCCTCTTTTGATGAAGGGAGTATAGAAAAATTGATAACGTATCAAAATTGGCTAACACCGGAATTATCATTTGATTCAAATTCTGAAACAAAGGGTGCGCTTGAAGTTCTTGAATGGGCTTATTCAACATATGGAGATGAAATTTTATATTCATGCAGCTTCGGAGTAGAGGGCATCGTTTTAATTGATCTCATCTCAAAAGTTAACCCGTATGCACATATCGTTTTTTTAGATACAGGATTACACTTTCAGGAAACTTATGACGTGATCGATCAAATTAAGGAAAAATACCCGAATTTGACGATTATATTAAAAAAGCCGCAGTTAACATTAGAAGAACAACAAGAAGAATACGGCAAGGAACTTTGGAAAAGTAATCCTAACTTATGCTGCCATTTAAGAAAGATCGAACCGTTAAAAGAATCATTGGATCATGTATCTGCCTGGATTTCCGGTCTAAGAAGGGAGCAGTCTCCTACACGAAAAAATGTCCAATATATTAATAAGGATGATAAATTTCACAAAGTGAAAGTTTGTCCGCTCATTCATTGGACTTGGAAAGATATTTGGAGATACGTTCATAAGAACCAATTACCTTATAATGTTCTTCATGATAAAGGATATCCAAGCATCGGATGCCAACCTTGTACACAGCCTGCTTTTAACGAACAAGATTTACGCTCAGGCCGGTGGGCAGGACAAGAGAAACTTGAATGCGGATTACATGTCAGTACAAGAGGAACGTCATCATGACATGGATAGCAATATTGGTTGGCTTGCTCTTTGCTCTAAATATTGGCGGGAGCGGAGCAGCCGCTTCCTTAGGTGTCGCTTACGGTTCTGGCGCTGTTAAAAAGGTTTACTATGCATTACTGTTGTGCTCAATTGGCATTTTACTGGGTGCAACCATTGGCGGGGGAGAAGTTATTAAGACGATTGGATCAGGGCTTATCAACGAAAAATATCTAAGTGTCCAAATCGTTATCATTATCTTAGTATCAGCCGCTTCCTCATTGTTTATGGCAAATATTATGGGCATTCCGCTGTCAACAAGTGAAGTGACTGTTGGCGCTGTAGTAGGTATAGGGGTTGCCTATCAATCTATGTATTTATCAAAACTCATCTTTATCATCATTTGCTGGCTTGTGGTTCCTGTACTTGCTTTTATAATCACAATTATCTTAAAGAAGCTTTTTGAAAAAATAAAACTAACCAGCTTTCTTGAAAATAAAACAATTTTATTAACGGTCTTGCTCATTATTGCAGGTTTTTTTGAAGCATTTTCATCAGGAATGAATAATGTAGCCAATTCTGTGGGCCCGCTTGTTGGCGCCGGTATCTTGAATATTGGCGAAGGAAAATGGATTGGCGGGATTGCTGTAGGTATAGGGGTCCTGCTTTTAGGAAGAAAAGTGATTGAAACTAACGGAAAGAAAATCGTTATTTTTTCAAAAATTGAAGGGATTATTATTTCGTCTACTGGCGCCAGTCTTGTTATATTAGCCTCAATTTTTGGCATCCCGGTTCCGATGGCGCAGATTACGACCTCTTCAATACTCGGAATAGGTTACACCAAAAATGGCGTGAATGTTTTTCAAAAAAGTATTGTAAAAAGGTTATTGAAAATCTGGATTGTATCTCCAATGTTTTCATTGATTTTATCTTATGTGTTTGTCCAGGCTTTTATTTTCTCAAACTGGTATGCCTTCGTTGTAGTCGTCATTGTTTTTGCTGCAACGATTGGAGGGATCAGTTTAACAAAATCAGTTGGATTGAAATTATTTCAGGACAAAATTGACTATAAAACCAAGTAAACAACTATGAAAAATGCGCATTTGAATGTGCATTTGATAGATAAGAAGAACCTAAAAACTTTGTAACAAAAATGAGGAGGAAATATTGATGACTATTGCACCGCATGGAGGAACATTAATCAATCGCTATCAACCAAATTATGAGGTTTCAAAAATCAAACATTCGGTGGAACTTGATGTAATTGCACTTCGTGACCTTGAATTAATCGGTATTGGCGCTTACAGCCCGTTAACAGGATTTCTTAATAAGAGTGACTATGACAGTGTTGTAGAGAACATGAGACTTTCAGATGGGACGGTTTGGTCAATCCCGATCACATTGCCTGTCGATGAGAATAAAGCATTATCTTTAAATGTTGGTGAAGAAACAAAGCTTGTCCATCATGGTGAGGTTTACGGGGTGCTGCGCATTCAAGATAAATTTAAACCAGATAAACTGAAAGAAGCGGAATTCGTATATCGGACAACCGAGCTTGCGCATCCTGGTGTCGTTAAGCTGTTTGAACGTCCGGCTGTTTATCTTGGCGGTGAGATTATCCTGACAAAAAAACCGGAGAAGTTATTCCCTGGTGAAACATATGAACCTGCTGAATCAAGACAGCAATTTGAAGAGCGCGGCTGGAAAACAGTAGTTGGCTTCCAAACAAGAAACCCTGTTCATCGTGCCCATGAATATATCCAAAAGACGGCGCTTGAAACAGTTGACGGGTTATTTTTACAGCCGCTTGTCGGGAAGACAAAGAACGATGATATTCCTGCAGACGTCCGTATGAAGAGTTACCGGGTATTGCTTGAGAATTATTATCCTAAAGATCGGGTATTATTAGGGGTCTTTCCGGCAGCAATGAGATACGCTGGACCAAGAGAAGCTGTTTTTCACGCAATGGTACGCAAAAATTATGGCTGCACGCATTTTATTGTCGGCAGGGACCATGCAGGTGTTGGCAACTATTACGGCACCTATGACTCTCAAAAAATATTCAGCAATTTTACTAAAGAGGAATTAGGGATTACGCCGTTATTTTTTGAACACAGCTTTTACTGCCTAAAATGCGACAGTATGGCATCGTTAAAAACCTGCCCGCATTCTAACGAGGACCGATTAATTCTTTCAGGAACAAAAGTAAGGACCTTATTAAGAAACGGGGAGGCACTTCCAAGCACATTTAGCCGTCCGGAGGTTGTTCAAGTACTTGTAGAGGGACTGGCAGAAAAGGTACCGCAGTAACGAAGGGAGCTAAGAAAATGTCTGCAAATATCACCTGGCATTCCGCGTCTATTTCAAAAGAGGAACGGAGAAGTCGAGCCGGACATCATAGTTTTGTGATCTGGTTTACAGGGTTATCGGGTTCAGGTAAATCAACATTAGCTAATGCTGTTGCCGGGAGGCTCTTTGAAGATAATCTGCAATCTTATGTTTTAGACGGGGATAACATTAGGTTTGGATTAAATAAGGATTTGGGATTTTCGGAGACTGACAGGAAAGAAAACATTCGCCGCATAGGAGAAGTAGCAAAACTGTTCGTTGACAGCGGGAGCGTTGTTCTGACAGCTTTTATTTCTCCTTACAAAGAAGATCGCGAGTCAGTGCGGCAATTGCTGGAGGCCGATGAATTTGTTGAGGTCTATGTTAAATGCTCGTTAAATGAATGTGAAAAACGCGATCCAAAAGGACTCTACCAAAAAGCACGCAAAGGAGAAATTCGTGAGTTTACTGGGATAAACGCACCTTATGAGGAACCGGAGAATCCGGAAATTACCATCGATTCGGAATACCTGACAATCAATCAATGTGTTGATCAAATCATTGACTATCTAAAGGGAAATGGTTTCATTTAAGATAGAAGGGCTGTCTCATAGCATAAGAGACGGCTTTTTTTTATGCCGGCCATAACGAGGTCAACTTCAGTTATCCACATTATCCACACGTTTCTGGGGTCTGACCCCGTGAACTTTGTGAACTGTGGATAACTTTTTCTTAATATTGATAATCGTTATCAAATATTGATTGACAACAGTTGGAGGCAACATTAATATAGTAATTGATAATGATTATCATTTTTAATTATTGTATTTACTATTGGTTTTAAAAGGGTTTGTGAAATGCCTAAAAAGGAAAATCAACCCTACGAAGTATTTTTTACTCTTCTTATTGGATCTGACATAATCAACTCCGAAGTTTATTTTACTTTTGTTGATGTTCTTTGTTTCTATACTTATGGTAGCGGAAATAGCGAAATGGAAAAAGATAAGGGGTGAAGTGAATTGTCAATTTCTGCAAAGGGTATTTCCACAGGATATGGAGATCAATTAATTATAAAGGATTTGTCATTGGAAATTCCTAAGAGAGCCATTACAACAATTATCGGACCTAATGGGTGCGGAAAATCTACTTTTCTTAAAACGATAGCCCGGATTTTACAACCGAAAAATGGTGCCATATATCTTGACGGAAAGGCGATTCATAAAGAACCGACGAAAGAAATAGCAAAGCAGATGGCCATTCTCCCGCAAAACCCGGAGGCGCCAAACGGCCTGACAGTCCGCGAGCTTGTCTCTTACGGGCGTTTTCCCCATCAAAGGGGCTTCGGCCGGCTCAAGAAAGAAGATAAGGATGCTATTCAGTGGGCCTTATCTATTACCAACACATTGGAATTTGCAGAAAAACCTGTTGAATCACTATCCGGGGGACAGAGACAGCGCGTTTGGATCGCTATGGCGCTCGCCCAGGAAACCGAGCTGCTGCTTCTTGATGAACCAACAACTTTTTTGGATATGGCCCATCAGCTTGAAGTCTTAAAACTATTAAAGCAATTAAATATAGAGGAGCAGCGCACAATTATTATGGTTATCCATGACCTTAATCTTGCAGCGAGATTTTCAGATTATATGATTGCAATGAATTCAGGTGCTTTAGTCGCAGAAGGCACCTGCAGAGATATTATGACAAAAGAGACTCTCAGAAAAGTCTTTGATATCGATGCATACATCATTAACGATCCTCAATATCATAAGCCCGTTTGCTTAACATATGATCTTATAGGCTCCGTTCAAGAACCAAAACAAAAAATATCTATATAAGCCGCGTGTTCAAAAAATACGGTTTCCCTTCAGCAGGGCACCGTATTTTTTCATTTTAAGAAAGTTTAAATTACCAGCAAAGATGGTTATTCGGCGCAGGGGATTTAACGTTAAAAATGCAAATTCAACTGGGCCCCTGTCTGCATCTTCGGCTTGCCAATCGGCAAGTTTTCTTTAATTTAGTCTTTAATATTTCAGGACGAGTGAGTAAGTTTGATAAAATAAAAGAGACTATAATTAACGAAGATGTTGTCAGGGAGGAAATTAACCATGCTTTTTGGAGCAATAGAATCTGGAGGAACAAAATTTGTGTGCGGTATCGGGAATGAAAACGGCGAAATACTTGAGAGAGTGAGTTTCCCTACTACAACACCAGATGAAACGATGGGGCAGGTCATTGAATTTTTTAAGAATAAACAAATGGATGCCATGGGCGTTGGTTCATTCGGACCGGTCGATCCGAATAAGGACAGCCCTACTTACGGTTATATTACAAGTACACCGAAAACAAAATGGAGAAACTTTAACTTTATTGGTGAATTAAAAAAACATTTCGATATGCCAATTGGCTTTGATACAGATGTTAATGCGGCGGCACTTGGCGAAACTGAATGGGGTGCTGCGAAAGGCCTGGACAGCTGTGTCTATATGACAGTAGGCACAGGCGTAGGGGGAGGCGCTATTGTTGAAGGGAAAATGCTTCATGGCATGCTTCACCCTGAAATGGGCCATATTTTAATTAAACGGCATCCTGAAGATCATTTTACCGGCAATTGCCCATATCATAACGATTGTCTCGAAGGTATGGCTGCAGGTCCGGCTATTGAAAAAAGATGGGGAAAGAAAGGGATTGAACTTCAAGAAGTCGATAAAGTTTGGGAGATTGAGGCTTATTATTTAGCACAAGTTGTTGTTAATCTTGTCTATACCATCTCTCCAAAAAGAATTATATTAGGCGGAGGCGTCATGAAACAAAAGCAGCTGTTTCCAATGATTCGAAAAAATGTTAAAGAACTGCTGAATGGTTATGTAGAAACGAAAGAAATCCTCGTCGATATCGATAATTACATTGTTTCCCCCGGACTGGGAGATAATGCGGGCTTATGCGGTGCCATTGCTCTAGCTAAAAGAGCTTATCAAGGCTAAAACTTTTTTTAAAACTTTTTCGTAGAATTTATATAGATAAGTTCCAAAGCATGTCATAATATATAAACAGGGAACAAATCTGTATTTTTATAAAATTGGGGGGACTCCGGGATGATAGAAGCAATAGTCAATATACCGAATGATCCAATTGTCTATACCGTTATAATGGCTTTGATTGTTACTTTCTCCTTCAGTGCAGCCTGGGCTATTTTAATTCGATATCATAAATCGGAATCATTTCAAAACCCTCATTTTGTTAATATAAAAAAAGTCAATGATTCATCAGATCAAAAAAATGTCATTCCGCATAACTTTGTCATTATATGGATTTCAAAATATATCAAACGTAAGGATAGACCATCTGCAGCTGATTCCGCTGACCATTTAATCTCCTCATTATAAGAGTATATAAAAGTTTGAGGTATTGCTCTCTTTTTAGAAACCTCGCGTTTAGAAACGATAATGGGGAGGAAAATGATGAAAAAGCTTTATTTAGCCATACTTACTGCAGCCGCGATTTTTACTTTATCGGGATGCCAGGGACAAAGTAATCAATCGCATCTTCACCTTGGAATATTTCAGGATTATTTAGTCGAGCCGTTTGCAAAGTTAATCCACTATACTGCTTCTATCTTTAATGGCAGCTACGGCATTGCGATAATATTAATAACAATTGTAATTAGACTTATACTCCTGCCTTTCATGCTAAAGCAATACAAACATCAACAGCAAATGAAAGAAAAGATGAATATTGTTAAGCCGGAAATGGATGATATTAAAAAGCGGTTAAAAGAGACGAAAGATCCTGTAAAACAGCGGGAAATCCAACAAGAGATGCTTTCGCTTTACCGAAAGCACGGTATTAATCCAATATCGCCGATGGGCTGTTTGCCTATCGTTATTCAATTACCTGTACTCATGGGTTTTTATTATGCGATTAGAAGTTCTAAAGAAATTGCTTCACACAATTTTATGTGGTTCAGTCTTGGTCATACGGATATCGTATTGGCGATACTTGCAGGAATTGTTTATTTTCTTCAATTCAAGGTGCAGCAATTTAACATCCCTGAGGAACAGCGAAAAATGATGCAGTGGATGGGGCTTATGTCGCCTATTATGATTTTATTTGTATCGTTTAATTCCCCTGCCGCTCTGCCGCTGTATTGGCTTGTCGGCGGACTGTTTCTTATAGGTCAATCGTTATTGGCAAAATTCTTATTTACAAAAGAAGATAACAAAAAAAGTATGCCTGTTGAACAATGATTATTGGGTGCTCATCTTTAATGATGGGCACTTTTTTTAATCATAGAAGTTCAGATAAAAGAGGATGAGGGTCCGCTAAAGGCGTCGTTAATTCGAGCAACTTACAAAAGAGTAGAAAGTTATTTTCAAAGTAAAAATTCTAGGCTGTGTCTAACACTTTATATCATTCTTAGTTGATTAGGAGCAGAACTCACCGGATGAAAGTTCTACTTTTATTATTGACGGAATTCTAAATAAACACTATTATAATAATTCAAAAAAGGAGAGGGTGTTCAAAGATAAGATTTTAAATATAAACTGATGTGACAAATGCAGCAATCTGAGCTTCTATTTTCAAAGGAGGAAGATCATGGATACTTTATCTAAAATTTTAGAAAACAAAATAATTGCTATTATCCGCGGTGTTGATTCAAAAAAAATACTGCCTGTCGCCCGGGCTTTAAACAAAGGCGGAATCAAGCTGGTCGAAGTGACTCTAAATACGCCTCATGCACTTGATTCTATTAAACAACTAAATGAGGAAATGGGAGAGGAGATGGCTATAGGGGCCGGAACAGTTCTTGATCCGGAGACAGCCAGACAATCTTTGTTAGCCGGCGCGGCCTTTATCATATCGCCTTCTTTAGATATTGACACAATCAAGATGACAAAGCGTTACGGTGCGGTTAGTATACCGGGTGCCTATACACCAACGGAAATTTTAAAAGCCTATGAAAGCGGCGCAGATATCGTCAAAGTTTTCCCGGCTGATAGTGTTGGTCCTGCTTTTGTAAAAGGGGTAAAAGGTCCGCTTCCGCAAATCCCTTTGGCACCGACAGGCGGTGTGAATCTATCTAATGCAGCTGATTATATTAAAGCTGGCGCCTGCGCAGTCGGCATTGGCGGATCCCTAGTTCCTTCAAACATTGACACCTCAGAATCATCACTCAATGAACTGATTGATAAAGCTAAACAATATGTACAAGCTGTCCAAAACATCTAAAGGAGAGATTCAATTGAAAATCACAAATTATGAACTGTTTCTTGTTCCGCCGCGCTGGTTATTTTTAAAAATCGACACAGATGAGGGTATTTCAGGTTGGGGAGAGCCTGTTGTTGAAGGTCGGGCCAAAACGGTCAAGGCCGCTGTTGATGAATTAATGACCTATTTAATAGGGAAGGATCCATCGCGTATTGAGGATCATTGGAATATGCTCTATCGCTCAGGCTTTTATAGAGGCGGCCCAATTTTAATGAGTGCTCTCGCCGGGATTGACCAGGTACTTTGGGATATTAAAGGTAAATTTTATAATGCGCCGGTACATGAACTGATGGGCGGCGCCTGCCGGGATTCAATTAAAGTATATTCGTGGATTGGCGGGGACCGTCCAACTGATGTCGGTGAGGCTGCCAAAAAAGTCGTTGAAAGCGGATTTACCGCCGTAAAAATGAATGGGACGGAAGAATTGCAATACATAGATTCCTTTGAAAAAGTAGAGCAGTTAGTAAGCAGAGTAGCAGCAGTTAGAGAAGCAGTCGGGAACCATATTGGCATTGGCGTTGATTTTCATGGCAGGGTCCATAAGCCAATGGCGAAAGTTTTGGTAAAGGAACTTGAGCCGTTCCGTCCAATGTTTATTGAAGAACCGGTCCTGCCGGAAAATAATGAAGCCTTAAAAGAAATAGCTTCCATATCTGCTGTACCTATTGCAACGGGTGAAAGAATGTATTCGCGCTGGGATTTTAAAAAGGTTCTAGAAAATGGTTATGTTGATATTATTCAGCCGGATTTGTCCCACGCCGGCGGAATTACCGAAAGCAAGAAAATATTATCAATGGCTGAAGCTTATGATGTTGCTGCTGCACCTCATTGCCCATTAGGCCCAATTGCGTTAGCTGCTTGTCTGCAGGTTGATGCGACGTGCCACAACGCTTTTATACAAGAGCAGAGCCTAGGCATTCACTACAATGTTAAAAGTGATTTATTGGATTATATCACCGATCCATCTGTTTTTAATTATGAAAACGGATATGTGAAAATTCCGCAAGGCCCTGGTCTTGGCATTGATATTAATGAAGAACTTGTCAGGAAATTAGCGGAAGAAGGCCATGATTGGAAAAACCCGGTCTGGCGCCATAAGGATGGCTCTATTGCAGAGTGGTAAAAAAATCTTAAAACCTCTTTAATTCCCGGCGATCTATAAGTCATGTTTTAAGGAGTTTTTAAGTTAAATTTACCCAATTAACAAAAGTGGTAAAATATTTAGTATAATTAAGATAGACATTAATTAGGGGTGACCTGTCCTCAATAACTTTTCACGTCTATGGCAAGTCATTAAATAAATTTAAGATATTTGAAGCAATGGATGGGGAAGGTGCTTTTAAAGCTTATGGCCATGAGGCTGGTTACACATCCAGGCAGATTTAAATGGTAATTAGTCATTGAAAACTTTGAACAGCAAAAAGATGATCAAGCCAGTGTACATGGTATTTCCATAAAAACTTATGGAGGGTTAAAAATGACAGATATAAATAATATGATAGAGCAGCTATATCCAGAAATGGTAGAATGGCGCCGCGATTTTCATAAGTATGCTGAATCCGGCTGGGTTGAGTTCAGAACAGCTTCCCTTGTTGCAGCCAGGTTAGAACAGTGGGGATTTGAAGTTAAAGCAGGGGAAGAAGTTATTGATAAAGATTCACGTATGGGAGTTCCGCAAGAAGACTTTTTAAGAAGACATGAAGCACGTGCCGAGCAACAAGGCGCCGATATGAAATGGCTGCCCCGTTTTTCAGGAGGCTTTACAGGTGTTGTCGGCATACTCGATACCGGGCGCCCGGGTCCGACAATCGGTTATCGTTTTGATATGGATGCATTAGATATCCAAGAATCCAATGATCAAGACCACCAGCCGTTTGCTGATCAATTTGCTTCGGTAAATGACGGCATGATGCATGCCTGCGGACATGACGCCCACACGTCTATTGGTCTGGGACTTGCCAAGTTGTTATCCGCAATCAAATCACAATTAAATGGAAGAATTAAAATGATATTTCAACCGTCTGAAGAGGGTGTTCGGGGCGCCAAATCGATGGTTGAGGCAGGCGTGCTCGACGATGTGGATGTTTTATTTGCTTCGCATATTGGTACGGGGGTACCGCTTGGTGAAGTGGTTTGCGGTTCTAACGGGTTTTTATCCACGACTAAGATGGATGTCTCATTTACTGGCGTTGCTTCGCATGCCGGAGCGAAACCTGAGGAAGGAAAGAATGCATTGCTGGCAGCGGCAACTGCTGCCCTTAATCTTCATAGCATACCGCGGCACAGCGGCGGCGCCTCACGTGTTAATGTCGGTGTATTAAATGCCGGCAGCGGGAGAAATGTCGTTCCTGCTTCAGCGCATTTAAAGCTTGAAACACGCGGGGAAACGGCTGAAATCAATCGCTTTATGTTTGAAAATGCCCAACAGGTAATTAAGGGCGCCGCTCAAATGTACGATGTTGAAGCGAAGATTGATATTGTCGGTGCTGCGACAAGCTGTAATTCCAGTCCGGAATTAGCACCGTATATCCGTTCTCAAGCTGAACAGGTTGATACAGTTAAATCGATTCAAGATATTTCTTCATTTGCTGCAGGATCAGAGGATGCCACTTATATGCTGGACAAGGTTAAATCAAATGGCGGGCTGGCCTCTTATGCTATCTTTGGGACGACCTTAGCGGCAGGGCATCATAATGAAAAATTTGATTTTGATGAGTCCGTAATGATAATTGCTTTAAAAACACTTGCTTTGGCAGCAATTAATATTGAGCAATTAGCAAAAGATAAACAAATTTTATCTCATTAAATCTATATGTATGTTCATCTGAACGCGACTTGAATAGGCCCGTCTTTGTGACGGGCCTATTCAAATGGTGAAGAATGCTTTAACGATTAATATCATTTGATCCTTTTAAAATTTTAGCATGCGGTAAAATTGGTGCGGTGCAATGGATATCAATGACTGATGTCTGCTTGGAAGCGAGTGCTTGCGTTATAGCGGGTTCAAGTTCTGCAAGTTTATCAACCCTGTATCCTTCGGCACCGCAAGACTGCGCCATAGCGGCGTAATCGGGATTTGGAATCTGTGAACCGAGTGTGTTTAAGCTTTCTGTGATCATTTTACTCGTTTCCATAAAGTAGGCGCCATTATTAATAATGATTAGTGTCAGCGGCAGTTGATAGGTCACGGCTGTAATCAAGTCAATAATTGAATGAGCAACACCGCCATCACCCGCGATGCACACGACTTGTTTTTCAGGATGGGCGAGCTGGGCAGCAATTCCTGCAGGCAAACCAAACCCAAGTGTTCGCCATGTTCCGGATAGAAGAAGTTCCTGATTTTGATATTGAAAGATCCGCTCTAACCATAGGGTATGGTCTCCTGTATCCACCGTCATAACGGCGTTAGCATCAATATATTTGTTAAGTTCCGCTATAATGTGTGCTGGTGTTGGAACGTCGGTTTTTTCACCGGTCTCCGATTCAATTTTTTTATTCCAGGCGGCTTTCTTTTGTTCAATTTCATTAAGGTACGTTTGATTCTGTTTTACTTGGGCTTGAGCGATTAAGCTTGGGAGGATGCCTGCCATATCTCCGACTAATGCCCCGGCTGTCGGATGGCTGTGACCAATGTTTTCGGCAATCGCGTCTACTTGTACAATTGGAATGCCTGAAGGAACATAATCCTTCGGCCACCATGACGCTCCTAAAATAATACAAAGATCTGCTTGATTGAGGAGTTCCCGGGAAATATCGGTTCCGCCTTGACCCAGTCCTCCAATAAAAAGAGGATGATCATTAGGGATGCAGCATTTGGCAGGCATTGTCGCCATGATCGGCGCTTGGATTTTTTCCGCAAATTGAATCACTTCTGTTTTCGCTTGTTTGATGCCGCGTCCGGCAAGAATAATCGGGCGTTTCGCTTTATTAATTTCAGCCATCACCTTTTGATAATCATTTGCCGGCGGTGCCGGAATCGGTTTGCTTGGCGGAAGGGGAAAAAACCCGCCGTTTACTGGCAGCTGCCAAACATCTTTCGGCACTGACAGGTGGGCGACACCGCCTTTCCCGAGAGCTGTTTTCATTGCGATATTCAGAAGTTCCGGGAAGGCATGGCTGTCTGATACTAAGGCAGAATAAAGTGCAAGCGGATGAATTAACGCTTGCTGGTTAATATCTTGGACATCGCCTGTGCCGATTTGCGTTCTTTGCACCTGTCCCGTAATAGCCAGAACCGGCGCTTTATCTTGCCATGCATCTGCTAAACCATTAAGTAATAAAGTGATGCCGGGTCCGCAAGTTGCCGTGCAGACAGCTAATTGCCCCGTTAGCTTTGCTTCGGCGGATGCCATGAGGGCGGCATTCATTTCATTACGGCAAGGAATATATTGAATCTGATTTTGTTTCCCCAATTCATCAAGGAAAAACAGGTTGGCATCGCCAATCACACCATAGATTCTTTTGCATCCCCATAAGGTAAGCTGCTGGACAAGATATCTGGCAACATTTCGCTCACTGTTAACTGCATTGTTCATAACCAATCATCCTTATTGTTGTTGTCCCCTTTAATATTGTGGATAACTTGATGTTTTATACACAGTTCACAGGGTCAGACCCCTAAAAAAAAGGCCGACTTTTGAGTCGGCCTCTTTGTGTGTATATTACATACGGCTAATATTTCTATCCTTTGGTTCAAGGCGGAATAATTTAATACCGAATTTTGTTAAAGGGTAAAGTAAGGATGATAGTTTCCAGCCTAATCGTCCGGCAATCGTGCCAATAATCATGCCTGCAATAACATCGGTTGGCCAATGGACGCCGGTATAGACCCTGGAAAACGCAACAACAATAGCAAATACAGTAAATATCCAGCTTACCCATTTCGTATTTTTCCCCCAGGTAGCCGAAGCGAAAGCGAAACTTCCCGATGTATGATCACTTGGGAACGAAGCATCCGCGGCATGAGGAATAAGTTTATGGAAGCTATCATGAGGCAAAGCAACAAAAGGACGGGTACGAAACCAAATATGAGAAATAATAAAGTTAATAATTAAAGCGATAATTCCCGCAAAAAATGCAATAACTAATGTGTGCCGGTTATTGACTTTGGCTCTCGGCAGCGTAAACCAAAAAATAACAAACAAAACAGCGTATATTTCTAATGCGTAATGTGCTATAAATGCCATAATATTGTCGAACCACAGAACATGACCGGACAAATTATTGATAGCATGATAGACAGCTGTGTCAAACGGATTCATAGATTACTCCTTTGATTTTTTATGAATTTTTTATTAAAGAACCATTAAACCTAACAATTAGAGTATACGGATATAAATTTCGATTATCAACCTTAAAATGAGGGGTTTTCAAGAAATTGTATTAATCCTGGATTAAGATAAACTTCTTGCATATTATGACGAAAATAATAGTATATGGGCATTTTAAATAGATATTTGTAATATAAACGTAAAATAATTGGAAATATTGTTATGTTATGATGAAAATGCTGCCAATCTATGAAAATATTAAAACTATTAAAATGATAGATAAATAATAGAATAACAATATTATGGGGGAGATTCTATGAATAAAAAGACCACAGCAAAAAAGTTTATACCTGCGGCTGTGTTAGCCACAGGTATTATATTCACAGCTAATGGTGTAGGACATGCAGCCAGCGGCGGCCAAGTCTTAAGTTATGGTAATCAATTTCTGGGTACGCCGTATGTATTTGGTGCTCCTTATGGACAGACTAATTCTTTTGATTGTTCCTCTTTTACAGAAACGGTATTTGCTCATTTCGGCATTCAATTGCCTCGGACTTCCTCGGCTCAGGCGAATGTTGGCGTACCCGTTTCAAAAAGTAATTTACAAGCCGGGGACTTGTTGTTTTATGATACAGACGGAGACGGCGTTATTAACCACGTAGGTATTTATGACGGGAACGGCCAAATGTTAAACGCTGATTCAACACATGGTGTTAAATACTCTCCAGCTTTTTCACCTACATACTGGAACAAATATTTTGTAACGGCAAGACGTGTTTTAGACGGAAGCAGTTCAAATCCTCCGAGTTCAAACCCGACACCTTCACCTGCACATGACAACGATTCTTCAGGCGGGAACAGCTCAGTATACACAGTGAAATCCGGTGACTCACTATGGAAAATCGCTTCATCTCACGGCATGTCAACAGCACAGCTTAAATCAATGAACGGCTTAACATCAGATATGATCTATGTTGGTCAAAAGTTAAAGTTAAAAGGCAACGCATCTTCAGCGAACGAATCAAATAAATATACACCTTCAGGCAGTCATTCAACATCCTCCGGCGGCACTTATGTCGTTAAGTCAGGAGACTCGTTATGGAAAATTGCCTCGGATCACGGCATGTCAGTAGCGCAGCTTAAATCGATAAACGGTTTAACTTCTGATATGATTCATCCAGGTCAAAAGTTAAAGTTAAAAGGTAACGCATCTTCAGCGAGCGAATCAAATAAATATATACCATCAGGCAGTCATTCAACATCCTCCGGCGGCACTTATGTTGTTAAATCCGGCGACTCGTTGTGGAAAATTGCTTCATCCCACGGCATGTCAGTAGCGCAGCTTAAATCAATAAACGGTTTAACTTCTGATATGATTCATCCGGGTCAAAAATTAAAGTTAAGCGGCAGCGCATCAGCATCCGGTGATACCAATCATAAGACATCGTCTTCATCGAAAAAACCGGCAGCATCTTTTTATAAGGTTAAAAGCGGTGACTCACTTTGGGAAATTGCTTTATTAAATGATACGACTGTTAACAAACTCATGAAGGCAAACCATCTATCATCAATTGTTATTTATCCTGGCCAAAAACTGGCGATACCTAAATAATTTTTGTAAAAGAAAAGCGCAACAGAACACCCTGATATCCTTTAAATAAGGAATTAGGATGTTCTGTTTATCTATAATGAAATGATCTTTAGCTGTTTGATGAAATTAAGTATTTTTTATTGTTATTCAACAAGGCGTTTGGCCCCTGCGTAATAATCCTCCCAATATTTTGTCTTAAGAGATTGTACTCTAACCCCTTTGGAAGTTGCACCAATAAAATTATTGTTATCTAAGTAAATACCTGCAAACGAAATGCTTTTTCCATTGGTTTTAAAGAAAACCAGATCCCCTGCTTTTAATTGTTTTTGAGAAAAGAAGTTCTTTTAAACTTTTTACAAATTATTGTCTAAAAAGAAAATGATAAATCACAAGGGGGGATTCTAACGTATAAAAAATACATCATGCTGTAAGCGGAAGTTTTTTCCTTGGCGAAATCTTGTCCCCAATCCAAATGTTTATCAAAAAAATTACACAAGTTTGCCGCAAAATCTATGTTAAAATAATTGAATCGGTTTGAACGAAATTAATAGGTTATGAAATTGATAGATGATAAACATGAAGTATTGGAGAGAAATTAAATATGTTTAGTCAATCTTTTTTACAAATGAACACGATTTTTATCAGCTTGTTAATCGAGGCAGTTCCATTTGTTGTTGTAGGTGTATTTATTTCAGCGCTTATTGAACTGTTTATTACAGAAGAAATGATTGCCAAGGTTATACCAAAAAACCGATTTTTATCGGTAACAATGGGGACATGCGTCGGGTCACTGTTTCCGGGTTGTGAGTGCGGTATTGTGCCGATTACACAACGGTTAGTGAAAAAACGTGTGCCGCTTCATGCTGCGATTGCCTTTATGTTGACAGGGCCGATTATTAATCCGATTGTTATTTTTTCTACTTATGTCGCTTTCGGCAACAGCTGGAAGATGGTATTCTATCGCTGCGGGTTAGCGATGGTTGTTTCTTTCGTTGTCGGGCTCATCATATCGTATATTTTCCGTGATGACCAATTAAGAGAGTTTATTAATAAAAAGGCGAAAAAACATAAACATCATCATGACCATGCACATGATCATCATCACAGTCACAGCAACCTTTCAGTATTAGGAAAAATTAAAGCAGTCATTGATCATGCAATTGATGAATTCTTTAGCGTCGGCAAGTTTCTTGTTATCGGTTCATTAATTGCATCAGCTATGCAAACGTTTATAAAAACAAGTACTTTAGTTTCGATGGGGAATACGAAAGCTACTGCTATTCTCGTTATGATTCTTTTGGCTTTTATACTGTCTGTATGTTCAGAGGCCGATGCTTTTATCGCGTCATCTTTCCGAAATACTTTTCCTTTAGGTCCGTTATCAGCCTTTTTGGTATTCGGAGCGATGGTAGATATGAAAAATTTAATTATGATGCTCAGTGTCTTTAAGAAAAAGTTTGTTTTGACTCTTGTATTGTTGATTTTTGTTTGTGTATTTACAGGGGCATTATTCATTTAAGAGGTTGTTCAAAAAGTCCGGGAAACATGGCTTGCGTCGCCGCCATGTTTGTCCTCCTTTTTGAACTTACATTTTAAGAGGGGAGTGAGTGAAGTGATCCGGCTTATTATTTTGTTTGGCTTTTTCTTTTTATTTATGCATTTGCATGTAACAGGGGATATTAGTAAATATATAAATATGAAGTATTCATATTTATCTTTTACCATGATCTTTATTTTTGCTTTCTTAACTCTATATCAATTGTTTAAGTGGGTGTCAGAAGGCAACAAAAAGGAAAAAAACGCCAACAGCCATCATCACGAACATAGTCATGACCATGATCATGACCATCATCACGATCACGATCGCGCGCATCATCATGACCATGACCATGCGCACGGTCATTCGCATGGTGAAAAAACGATACTTCAGAAAGTTCTTGTCTATGGATTACTGCTTATACCGATTGTAACAGGACTGTTCTTGCCAGTCGCAACCCTTAATTCAAACATTGTAAAAGCAAAAGGCTTTCACTTTTCTCAAGTTGACGATGGCAACAAAGAAGAAATACACCAGGTTTTGCGACCTGATACAAGTATGTGGTATAACAAGGACTATTATAAAAATATGGAGCAATCTGATTTAAAGAAATATGGCTCTTCTAAAAAACTCGTGCTTAATGATGGGAATTATCTGCGTGCTTTAGAAGTCGTCTATAATTTCCCCGGTGAATTTGTTAATAAACAGTTATCAATGAATGGGTTTGTCTATCATGATACAGATGACCATAATTCAAGTAAAAAGCAATTTTTCCTATTCCGATTTGGCATCATACACTGTATAGCGGATGCCGGCACATACGGCATGATGGTTGAGTTTCCTAAGAATGTCAATTATAAGGATGATCAGTGGCTGCAAGTCGAAGGGAAAATTTCTACAACATATTATCAACCCTTCCAGCAAACAATACCGGTTCTGAAAGTAACCAAATGGCAGCAAATTAATCAGCCGAAAGATCCGTATGTCTATCGTCAATCATAATGGGGGGAGAGTAGCCCCCCGTTATTTAAGAACGTTATATCGGCGGATTAATCATCCAGAGAGGACTGATAATTGATGAAGAAAGTTATTTTAGATATTGACACTGGCATTGATGATGCATTAGCGCTTTTATTAGCTTTTAAAAGCGGGGAACTCGATATTTTAGGGATTACAACGGTTTCCGGCAATGTTTCCTTAGATCAGGCGACTTTAAATACTAAAAAGGTCTTAACATTACTTGGTCTCGACAATAAAGTCCAAATTTTTAAAGGTGCTGACCGCCCCTTGTTGCGGCAACCTGTTTATGAACATGAAGTGCACGGCAATGATGGTCTTGGCGGCGCGCTTAAAGACATGCAAGTAAGTATGCCTGAAGATGATGGTGCTGTTGACTTTATTATTGAACAGGCCGAAAAACATAAGGGTGAACTAACGCTTATCCCAACTGCACCTTTGACTAATATTGCTCTCGCTATCCGTAAAAAACCCGAGATAACGAAATGGATTAAAGAGATGGTAATCATGGGCGGATCGGTTAAGAGTCTCGGAAACATAACGCCGCTGGCTGAATTTAATAGTTATGTTGATCCGGAAGCGGCAAAAATCGTTTTTTATTCAGGTATTCCGATAACACTTGTCGGTTTGGATGTTACAACGAAAGCGTTGCTGACGGACGAACATGTCGCGCAATTGGAAGGGTCGGATGTCGGTAATTTTGTAAAGGACTCTACCGCCCATTACATTAACGACTTTTATAAAAAGAACGGTATTAAAGCATGCGCTCTACACGATCCATTAGCTGTGGGTGTTACATTAGACAAATCGCTTGTCAAAACTGAGAAATTTTTTGTCGATGTAGAAACAAAGAGCGAATTGTGCGATGGACAAACTGTTTGCGACTTTCATAACAAACTTGGTAAAGAGCCAAATATTGACGTTTGTCTGGAAGTTGATCATGAGAAGTTTATTCGCATGTTTATTGATTATCTGAAAAGATGATATTACTTATTGTTGTAAAAAAATAATCCCCGAGCGTATGAATTCCAAACCAGGCTCATAAGGGGATTATTTTTCTTTGTTTAACAGCCGGCGATTTTTTATAAAATTTAATCTTGGGTCATTTCAATCTAATTTGTATCTTTTTATTTTATTGTACAATGTAACTCTTGAAATCCCGAGTAATTTTGCTGCCGCTGATTTATTTCCATATGTTTTCTGTAATGCATATCTTATTTTTGTTTCTTCATTCTCAATTTCAGGGGATGATGATTCCATCATTGGCATATTCATTTTTGAATCTGTTTTATTTTTAATAAAATTATTCGGCAGGTGATTTTGGCGAATAACATCTTCATCTATTAGAATCATGATCCGTTCAATCGTATTACGAAGTTGTCTGACGTTTCCCGACCATGGGTAATGCAGAAATGTATACATCACTTCAGGTTCCAGTTGAGGAACCGCTTTTTTATACTTAATTGAAAATTCCTTTAAATATAACTGTATAAGTTCCGGGATATCCTCTATTCTCTCCCGCAGCGGCGGAATCTCCACAGAAACAACATTCAATCGATAAAATAGATCTTGACGAAACAATCCGTTATTTACCATTTCTTCTAAGTCTCTATTCGTGGCAGCAATGATTCGAATGTCAGTAGGGATAGGTGTATTTCCCCCGACTTTGTAAAACTCTCTTTCTTGAATAACGCGCAATAATTTTACTTGGAGGTCCAGTGGCAATTCGCCTATTTCATCTAAAAATAAACTGCCGCCTTTTGCTGCCTCTATTTTTCCTTTTTTTCCTTGCTTGGCTGCCCCTGTAAAAGCGCCCTTTTCATAACCAAATAATTCACTTTCAAATAAAGACGCAGGTATAGCACCGCAATTGATATCAATAAATGGCTGATCTGAGCGCGGACTGGATTTATGGATGGCTTGGGCAAATAATTCTTTACCAACGCCGCTTTCTCCTGTAATTAGTACAGAAGCATCTGTAGCCGCAACTTTTTTTGCTAAATTAACAGCCGTACATAATGATGGGCTTCTTCCTTTAATTTTATAAAAGGGATCATCAGCATATTTCGTTTCTATTTTACTTTCTAGATCGTGTATGATAGCCGTTGTTGTTGACAACTCATCATTAAGCTTAACGATATCACTAATATTTCTTTCTACAGAAACGCCTCCTATAACGGATTCACCTTCATAGACAGGCTGTGTATTTATTAAAACGTGAACATTAGGCTGAGGTTGATTATATTTTCGAACCGCACCTTTACCTTCCTTCAAAGTTGACATTAATACGACCGCTTCCTTTTTGAAAAAGTCAGTAATCGGTTTGCCTAATATATCTTCACCTGAACATTGATAGAGTTCCTCGGCTTTAGGATTCCAAGAAATAATTTTCCCGTTGTTGTCTACAACGGTAACGGCGTCATCAACAGCCTGAAGCAAAGTATGATAAAAGGCTAATGCAGTCTTCCAATCATTGAAAATCGTTTGTGTAAGTTTAGTAAAAGGTATCCATCCAATTGGCATGCCGTTATGGTCTATCAGTGCGATATCCCTTTGATCTAAAAGATGGCTAATTTCTGAAATTAAAGTACCTTTAGGAAGGATTCTCATCTTTTTAGAATCCAGCGTTTCCTCCCATGGTAATGATAGTGAGATAAGCGGCATTTTTTGATTCAACAACATCATCACCCCAGTAAATAAAGTCACTAAAGCGTTTACAAAAGTGTATAGACTTTACACTTATTTTACAAAAGTGTTAACAAAAAGTGAACACTCTTTTCTATAAAACTTTTAATTATCTTATAAATTTTTTTGGCATAAAAGTTGCATTAAATAAAGTTGAATCATAAAAAAAGCTATTTGGAGGGAAAACAATGGTCTTATCATATAAACATGAACAATTAACCGATTTTACGAATTTGGAAAATAAAAAAGCCTTTGAAGAAGCATTGCAGGTTGTTAACTCACAGCTGGGACAAGATTATCCTCTTGTGATCGGCGGAGAACGTATTACAACAGATGAAAAAATCATCTCCAAAAATCCGGCCAATAAAGAGGAGATTATTGGTACGGTTTCTAAAGCCAATAAAGACTTAGCTGAAAAGGCAATGCAAACTGCTGTTGCGACATTCGAAACATGGAAAAAGTGGGATCCGGAGGCACGTGCAAATATTCTATTCCGGGCAGCAGCAATGATACGCCGCCGCAAGCATGAATTCTCCAGTTATCTTGTCAAAGAAGCAGGTAAGCCTTGGAAGGAAGCGGATGCGGATACAGCCGAAGCCATAGACTTCCTTGAGTACTATGCGCGCCAAATGATTAAATTGAAAGACGGTGTACCTGTAGAAAGCCGTGAAGGAGAAATTAATAAATTTAACTATATTCCTTTAGGTGTCGGTGTTATTATTTCACCGTTTAATTTTCCTTTAGCCATCATGGCCGGAACGACAGTCGCTGCTATTGTAGCTG
This sequence comes from Scopulibacillus cellulosilyticus, assembly GCF_042665295.1. NCBI lineage: Bacteria > Bacillati > Bacillota > Bacilli > Caryophanales > Sporolactobacillaceae > Scopulibacillus > Scopulibacillus cellulosilyticus. The sequence goes on along the minus strand of NZ_JBHTCO010000041.1, from coordinate 64,018 downwards.
GTAATACGGTTCTTCTAAAACCATCTAACAATACACCGGTTGTTGCCGCGAAATTTGTCGAGGTAATGGAAGAAGCTGGCCTTCCGAAAGGTGTGCTTAACTATATTCCGGGAAGCGGAGCAGAAGTAGGGGATTACCTTGTTGATCATCCGAAGACACGTTTCGTATCATTCACAGGTTCCCGTGAAGTCGGCTGCCGTATTTATGAGCGTGCGGCAAAAGTGCATCCGGGGCAAATCTGGTTAAAGCGTGTGATCGCTGAAATGGGCGGTAAAGATACTGTTGTCGTAGATAAAGACGCTGATTTAGATCTAGCAGCATCATCAATCGTTTATTCTGCGTTTGGATTCTCCGGTCAAAAGTGTTCAGCCGGTTCCCGTGCTGTCATCCATGAAGATGTCTATAATGAAGTACTTGAAAAAGCAGTAGCATTAACAAAGACATTAACAGTTGGCAACCCTGAAGATGTGAATAACTATATGGGGCCTGTGATTGACCAAGCTGCTTATAACAAAATTATGAAATATATCGGCATTGGCAAGGAAGAGGGCAAACTGATGTGCGGCGGTGAAGGAGACGACTCAAAAGGATACTTCATTCAACCGACTATTATTGCCGATGTGGATGAAAAGGCAAGGCTTATGCAAGAGGAAATATTCGGTCCTGTTGTTGCCTTCTGCAAGGCAAGGGACTTTGATCACATGATGGAAATTGCCAATAATACCGAGTATGGTTTAACTGGTGCGTTACTTTCAAATAATCGTGAACATATTGAACGTGCAAGAGCGGAATTTCATGTAGGCAACCTATACTTCAACCGCGGATGTACAGCAGCGATCGTCGGTTATCAGCCATTTGGCGGATTTAACATGTCGGGAACGGATTCGAAAGCAGGGGGACCTGATTACCTTATCCTGCACATGCAAGCGAAGACAACAGGCGAACTGCTTTAAAAAGATGGGCAACTTTTCTTAAGTTGCCCAATTCAAACTAGAAGTTAGAATAACGAGAGAAAAATAAGCGATGTTACTTGCTTCGTAACAAAAGACACCCTAGTTAACGGGATAAAAGAAAAAAAGACTAAAGAGGGATACACTATGACGCCAAAGGACTTTTTCATCGGTCTATCACAAAATAAGCTATTAAATGACCTTGCAAAAAAATATGGTCTCCAGTTAGGTGCAAAATCCGTTGTTGCCGGCACCAATTTGGAAGAATTGATGGCAAGTGTCAAAGAATTGAATGCACAAGGCATCTCCACAACGATCGATAACCTCGGGGAATTTGTTTCAGATAAAAAAGAAGCAATCGAAGCGAAAGAGCAAATTATTCAGGTTATTGAAGCCATTCATGAAAACAATGCAAATGCTCATATATCTGTAAAAGCGACTCAGCTTGGCCTGGACATCGATTACCATTTTTGTCTTGAAAATGTAAAAGAAATCGTAGAAAAGGCAAGCAAATATAATATATTTATCAACTTTGACATGGAAGATTACAGCCATTTGCAACCGTCGTTTGATTTAATCGACGAGCTGTCAAAGGACTACGACAATATCGGTACAGTCATCCAAGCCTATTTCTTTGAATCCGGCGAAAACATTGAAAAATATAAAGACTACCGGCTGCGCATCGTAAAAGGCGCCTACAAAGAACCGGAAAACTTAGCATACCAGGATAAAAAGGAGATCGACCGCAATTTTATCGAATTGATAGAATATCACTTGCTGCACGGCAAATTTACGTCGATTGCAACGCATGATCATCACATTATTAATCACGTAAAAAGATTTGTTGATGAACATCATATTTCAAAAGATAAATTTGAATTCCAAATGCTGTACGGGTTCCGCAAAGACCTTCAGCTCCAGCTTGCTAAAGAGGGCTATCAATTTTGCACTTATGTTCCGTTCGGCAGTGATTGGTATGGCTATTTCATGCGCCGCCTGGCTGAACGGCCGCAAAATATCAATCTTGTAGCCAAGCAAGTATTCAATAAGCGAACCAATACAATACTTGGCATCGGAGCAGGTGCATTCCTATTAGGAAGACTAAGCAAAAGGCTATAAAGTTTTCTTAATAATTTTTATAAAAATAGGGGAAGCGAGCACGTTTTTTGCGCCGGCCCCTTTAAAGGTTTTTTTCAAGTAAACATTACAGAGATTTAAATCTGCTTTTGATGAGACCGGTTGTATGAGGAAATACCCAATAATAGAAAAAACGATAAATAAGGTTTCGTGACTTTGGTTTATAATAATAACCGTGGAGAGAAGAAAAATAGACGAGAGGAGAATAGATATGAAAGCTGAAGTTTTTATATCAATTGGCATCTATATGATAGTCATGTTATGCATTGGGTATTTTGCTTACAGAAGAACAGCCAACTTGACAGATTATATGCTTGGGGGACGAAATCTTGGACCCGCGGTTGCAGCGTTAAGTGCCGGTGCATCAGATATGAGCAGCTGGCTGTTAATGGGACTGCCTGGTGCAATGTATGTCAGCGGATTAAGTGCGGGATGGATCGTTGTCGGTCTTTGTTTAGGAGCATATTTGAACTGGTTGTTTGTTGCACCGCGCTTGAGAATTTATTCAGAAGTTGCCAATAACTCGATTACAATTCCAGACTATTTTGATAACCGTTTTAAAGACAATACTAAAATTTTAAGAATAGTTTCAGCCTTTGTTATCTTTGTATTTTTTACCTTTTATGTATCATCTGGAATGGTTTCCGGCGGACAGTTGTTTAAAAGCGCTTTCGGACTTCCGTATGGATGGGGAATTTTAGTAACAGCAGGTGTCGTTATTTTATATACATTATTTGGAGGATTCCTTGCTGTCAGTTGGACGGATTTCGTTCAAGGGACACTTATGTTTTTATCTCTTATTCTAGTACCTATCGTTACGATTATTCATATCGGAGGCTTTTCAAACACTTTTCACGACATCCATTCTATTAATCCAAAATTGCTCGATGCTTTCAGGGGAACAAGCGTCATAAGCATTATTTCTCTTATTGCTTGGGGACTGGGATACTTTGGACAACCCCATATTATCGTTCGTTTTATGGCAATCACATCGAAAAAAGAGGTTAAAAGCGCCCGCCGTATCGGTATGGGCTGGATGATTTTTTCGATTGTCGGGGCTATGTTTACAGGTCTTGTTGGTATTGCCTATTTTAGTGAAACAAATGCAAAACTTGGCAATCCAGAAACAGTGTTTATTGTGTTGGCCGATATACTATTCGACCCGATTATTACCGGCTTTTTATTAGCGGCTATATTAGCAGCGGTCATGAGCACTATCTCCTCACAGTTACTTGTGACATCAAGTGCATTAACACAAGATTTTTACAAGACATTTTTACGTAAGTCTGCTACAGATAAAGAACTTGTTCTCGTTGGGAGGCTTGCTGTTCTCGGTGTTGCCGTCATTGCCTTATTAATGTCTTTACACCCAAATCAGACAATCCTGAATTTAGTTGGATACGCATGGGCAGGGTTCGGAGCCGCATTCGGTCCAGTTGTATTGCTTAGTCTTTATTGGAAGCGAATGACAAAGTGGGGAGCGCTGACCGGTATGATCACCGGTACCGTCACAGTTATCGCGTGGGTTCAAATAAGGAAACATCACGCATTTATCCCAAGTTTCATTTGGCATAAAATTCAACCTATCATTAGTTTCTATGAAATTATTCCAGGTTTTCTTGTATGTACCGCAGCTATACTTATAGTAAGCTTGTTAACAGCAAAACCTTCAACAGAAGTAGAAAAAGAATTCGATCAAACCGTAAAAAAAATAGCATAGCTATAAAGTCATGCCCACCTCAAAGGAGATGGGCTTTTTGTATGCTTGACGACTTTTTTAAAACTTTATTCATTTGTCACCTATCACATCTTGTTATCTAAATGGTAAAATAGGATTAATATATAAATCATTTTTTAAGGAGAATCCTCATGCTTGATCAAGCGCTAAAGATTCTTAAAGATACTTTTGGTTATGATTCGTTTCGGAGCGGACAAGCTGACATTATTCAGAACCTGCTTCAGGGGCGGGATACTGTCGGTATTATGCCGACAGGAGGCGGAAAGTCTATTTGTTATCAAATCCCTTCTTTGCTTCTCCCTGGTGTAACCCTCGTTGTATCTCCTTTGATTTCATTAATGAAAGATCAGGTCGATGCTCTTGAGAAAGAAGGGGTATCAGCAACTTTTATTAATAGCACTATTTCTTCTGCTGACGTTCGTGAACGGTTAGATGGCGCGATACAAGGGCGTTATAAATTAATTTATATTGCACCGGAACGTTTGGAGTCACCTGCCTTTTTGGATTGGCTGAATAATATCAATCTTTCTTTAATCGCTATCGATGAAGCGCACTGTATTTCACAGTGGGGTCACGATTTCAGACCAAGCTATCTTTTAATTAAAAGTATGATTGATCGGATTAACGCGAAGCCCGCCATTGTTGCTTTGACAGCGACGGCGACGCCTAAGGTAACCGGCGATATTTGCGATATGCTGAATATTCCTTCTGAGAATGTTGTAGCTACTGGATTTGAAAGAGAAAATCTATTTTTTCAAGTCATCAAAGGCCAGGATCGCGACCGGTTTTTAGAATCATATATTCATAAAAACGCCTCGCAATCAGGCATTATATACGCAGCCACGCGCAAAGAGGTTGAGCGTCTTTATACATTTTTAACAAATAATAAAATTAACGCCGGGAAGTATCATGCCGGTATGCCGGAACAAGAGCGGAACGATAATCAAGAGCGTTTTCTCTATGATGATCTCACCGTTATGGTAGCAACATCTGCGTTTGGAATGGGTATCAACAAATCAAATGTGCGTTACGTGATTCATTACAATATACCGAAGAACATTGAATCCTATTACCAAGAAGCAGGACGCGCCGGGCGTGATGGCATTGAAAGTGAATGTACACTTCTGTTTAGTGCGCAAGACATTCAGATTCAGAAATTCCTTATTGACCAGTCGGAAATGGACGAAGGCCGAAAAAGAAATGAATATGACAAGCTGCAGCAAATGGTTGGCTATTGCCATACGGAATCGTGCCTGCAGCAGTATATTTTAAAATACTTTGGTGATTCAGACGCAGCGGTATGCCGTCATTGCGGTAATTGTACAGATGAACGCGAGTCTGTTGATGTGACGCGTGACGCACAAATGGTATTTTCGTGTATTAAGCGGATGAAGGAACGTTTCGGTAAAACTTTTATTGCGAAAGTTTTAACAGGTTCATCTGATCGTAAAATAAAAAGCTTTGGCTTTGATAACCTGTCTACCTACGGGATTATGAGTGACAGAACGCAAAGCCAGGTCTCCGGGCTGATTGATTATTTAACAGCTGAACAGTACCTTGCACCAACAGGCGGCAATTATCCGGTGCTGGTATTGACACCAAAAGCAGTAGAAGTCCTTTTAGGCAAGCGAAATGTGTTGAAAAAGGAAGAGGTGCAAGCGAAACAGTTTGTTGTCCAAGACGAGCTGTTTGAGCGGCTGCGGAAAATTAGAAAGGAAATCGCCGAAGCCGAGCAAGTGCCGCCTTTTGTTATTTTCTCAGACGCAACGTTACGGGAAATGAGTGCCAAGCTGCCTGCAGATGAACAGGGACTGCTGAATGTTAAAGGTGTTGGCGGACAGAAGCTGGAATTATACGGGCAAACATTTATAAATGAAATTGTTAAATACTGCGAGGAGAACGAAATCACTCAGCCGGAACCAAGCATAGCCCAACCCAAACCGCAAATAAGGGTGAATAACAGTTCTAAGGAAAAATCCCACCATTTAACATATAAAATGTTCAGTGAAGGCCTGCCAATCCAGGAAATAGCCGATCAACGCGGCATTTCAACGACAACTGTCGAAACGCATTTGGTTCGCTGTGATGAAGATGGTTTTGACATTGATTGGGAACAATTTATCGACGCGGATTACGAACCGCTCATCGCAAAAGCGATTGAAGAAGCCGGAACCAAAAGATTAACCCCAATTAAGCAAAGGCTGCCTGAAGAAGTCAGTTATTTTATGATCAGAGCCTATATGCAAAAAAACTTAAAAGAAGCAGACAAATAAATTTAACAGCAAAAACCTCCAGATTGGGGGTTTTTTCGTTTATTTTAGTACCCCGCAAAAAGGGAAAAGCCTTTTTTTAAAAAAACCACTTGTATTAAGTGTGTTAAGTGATATAATACACTTAAATCACACAAAATCATAATATATAACGCGCCCCTTGGATGGAGGGAAAGCAATGGAAGTACGACAGGTTGGGACTTTGACATTTCAATTAGACTTTAGCCAACCGCTTTATGAACAAATATTAGAGCAAATCCGCAGTTCTTTAGCAAAAGGAGAGATTGGTTTGGGTGAGAAAATTCCATCAGTACGTGAAATGGCGCACGCGCTGAAGATTAATCCAAATACGGTGATGCGGGCATATAAAGAGTTAGAACGAGATGGTTTAACAGAAAAGCGCCGCGGTCAAGGCACTTATATTACGACATCAGAAGAAAGGGTAAAAACATTTCGCAGCGAACTAGTTAAAGAATATATAGACGACTTTTTAAATAAAGTGGAAAGTCTCGGATATACATGGGAAGATATCGAGGGATATATGTACGAAAAAGGAACCGGGCGGAAAGGCGGCGATTTAAAATGACCACAGCTGCTGTCAACTGCAATCAAATTGCAAAAAGATATGGCGATAAATACGCCTTAGAAGAATTAAGCATCTCAATACCTGAAAATAAAATTGTTGGGATTCTTGGGCCGAACGGGTCAGGTAAATCGACTTTATTTCGCATGATTACCGGATTGGTCAAACCCGACAGCGGGGAAATAGAAGTGTTAGGGAAGACGCCTGGCTGGAAAACAAACCGGGACATTGCCTATTTGCCAGACAGAGCACGCTGGTATCCCAATCAAACGGTGGCTGATGCCTTTCAATGGGCAGAACAGCTGCTGCCCGGTTTTGATATGGATAATGCAAAGGATTTGGCGAATTTTATGGAAATGGACTTAGACTTGCGGGCAAACGGTATGTCACGCGGCCAAGAAGCAAGGCTTATGTTAATCCTATGTATGGCAAGGAATGTACCGCTTGTTATTTTAGATGAACCATTCTCCGGCATTGATGTGATATCACGGGAACGAATTATCGAAGGGATGATCGATTACCTTAGTGATCGGGATCAGACCATTCTCATTAGTACACACGAAATCTATGAAGTAGAAGGCATGTTTGATTATGCAATCTTCCTAAATCAAGGGAAGGCTATTTTATCCGAAGATGTCGAAGAACTCCGTGCGCAATATGGATCAATGCATGACATCTTTCGACAATTCTATGGTCTGCAAAAGGGAGGATTTTAGCTTTGTCATCATCTAATGTTTTTTGGACGCTTTTTAAATACGAATATAAAGCAGTTTTTGCCAATAGAAAATTAGGGCGTAAGAATAAAATGCCTCAGAAAGTTTGGCTTGTGTATGCTGCGCTGCTTTATATTGCATTTCTTGGGTTTGCAGTCTATGCCACTTATCATCATTGGAATTTCCAACTTAGAAATATATGGTTTTTTACACTCGGGTTGCCGTGGATGCTGTTTGGATTCGGGATTTCTTCAATTAAAAATGAATGGGAAAACAGCACAGAAGGCTGGTGGCTCACGCTTCCTTATTCAAGGATTATGTTAATCGGAGCAAAATATATTGCTGCTTTGTTTAAGACCCTTTTTATTCTTATTGTCATATATGCTTTGGCAATTGTTTATGCCATCTTATATGGCGCATGTATAAGCGTTTGGCAAGGTGGTTATCCCCTTCATGAAGTAACCCAATTTATCATGTCGGGATTTTGGTGGTATTTATTTTTAATTGGGTTAATGCCTTTAATGGTTTCTATAGGGGTTCTTGTCGGAGTCATTAAATATTCGACCGCAAAATATATTTCCCCGCTGATTTATATTTTCATGTTTATATTAGGATACGGCATGTACGGCGGGTTAGGACTTTTTAATCAAAAGCACAATTTATATACAGTATTTAGCGGTGAGATTAGTCCTGGCTCTTCACCATTTCCTGTTGTATTTATCTATTTCATGATTGCAGGATGGGTTTTGGCATATTTAATGGTTCGTTTTTCTGGTTACTTGTTAAAAAATAGATTGGATTTATAGATTGGAGATTAGTGCGTTAAGCAGCTGCCTGAATTAATATCTTTTCAGTTTCAGGATGAGCTTTGTTAAGTTTTTATGAATGGCCTCACGCAGGAATTCATTTAAATCCGCCTTGCTTGGCAGCTGCTCCTAATCTTCAATTGCGTTGTTAGTTTTTCTTTTAAAGTACAAAAAACTGTTAATTTCTGGAGGGATTTTAATGGAGACAGTGTTGAATACAGAGTCTTTAGACGCTCAAAGCCGCTTAGCGGATACCATTTTGGATGTGAGTCATTTAAAAAAGACATATGGTAAGAAACAGGCAATAGAGGACGTTACTTTCTCAGTTAAAGCGGGGAGCTGCTTTGGTTTGCTCGGGCCAAACGGCGCAGGCAAATCAACGACAATGAAGATTTTAACGGGCATTATTAAGTCAGATGGCGGCAGCGCTAAGCTATTGGGCAAGGATGTTTCGAAAAACAAAAACGTTGTTTCAAAGAATATCGGCTATGTCCCGCAGGAAATCACTTTGTATGATCAATTAAGCGCCTATGACAATCTTGTTTTTTTTGGAGAAATGTACGGGGTTCGCGGGAATGAATTGAAACGCAGGATTGATGAGGTGTTGGCTGACACGGGTCTAACGGAACGAGCGAAAGATGCGATTAAGACATTCTCCGGCGGGATGAAACGCCGGATCAATATTGCTTGTGCTTTATTGCATCGCCCGAAGCTGCTTATATTAGATGAACCGACAGTCGGGATTGACCCGCAATCGCGTAATCGTATATTCGAAATGATTCGTGCATTAAATCGGGCAGGAATAACTATCATTTATTCTACACATTACATGGAAGAAGTCGAAGCGCTGTGCGACGAGATCGCCATCATTGATAACGGCAATGTAATGGCCCAAGGACCGCTCGGCGGATTGCTCGAACGTTACGGCCAAAAGGCAATTTATGTTGAAGCAGGCGGGGTCATCGAGATACCGGACTTACCTCATGTAGTAAAAATGCGTAAAGAAGGTTCCGGATGGGTCGTCGAAACGAACCAAGTTCAGGCAGTTATGCAAAATCTTATTAAACTGGCGGCTGAACAACATTGGGATGTCAAGCAGCTTGAGATTGTCAGACCATCGCTGGAAAGTGTATTTTTGTCAGTCACCGGTACAGCACTAAGAGACTAAAAATTAGTAATAATTAGTTATCCACAGTTCACGGGGTCAGACCCCTTAATTGGGGATAACTTAAAAAAGGGGATTGTTATGAAATCAATCATTTTAAAAGAGTTAAAGTTGATGTTAAAGGAAAAGAGAAGCTACTTTTTTCTTTTGATTATGCCGCTGCTTATGATTGTCATGTTCGGTTCTATCTTTGGCAATACCGATAATTCAACGATTGACATTCATGTTATCGATCAAGATCATTCCTTGGCATCAAAGGCTTTTCTTGGACAAATGAACCATATTAAAGGAATAGATTTGAAGCAAACTTCTTCAAAAAATACAAAGGATGAAATTGATAAAATTAAAAAAGGACAGTTAGCGTCGGTTCTTGTTATAAATAAAGGATTCCAAAAGTCATTGAAGGAAGGAAAACAAGCGGACTTGAAGCTTTACCAAGATCCTTCTTCTGCATCATCAGTTGCACCTGTTAAAGCCGTGCTTAAAAACATTGCAAATGGTTACCGGGAACAAAAATTGTCGCAAACGCTGGCGGCAAAAGGTGTTTCTAAAGCGGATATATCTAAAACATTGGCTCAGCCAATCCAAATTAAAGATGTCGATACAACAGCCCAAGGCATTAATTATATTTCACAAGTTGTTCCGGGAATGACCGTTATGTTTGTCTTCTATATCATGATCTCAATGGCAAAACGCTTTTTTGATGAAAAGAAATCAGGACTTTTGGCAAGGGTTCAAAGTACAACTGTTAAACCGTTTCAATATTTGATTGGAATGTGGCTGCCATTTGTCATTATTGTTATTGCCCAATGTGTTCTTCTCTTTGCTTTTGGACACTGGGTTTACGATCTTCACCTTGGCGACCTTGCTGCATTAGGCCTGATCATTATCTGTATCAGCATTTGCAGTTCCGGAATCGGTTTGGCACTGTCACTGATTGTCAGCAGTGAAAATACAGCCATGGTTATTTCCCAGATTATCGCACTTGGCGGCGCTATGGTCGGCGGCTTATGGATGCCTTCGTATCTTATGCCATCTTTTGTGCAAACGATCGGTCATTTTACACCGCAGTTTTGGGCACAAAAAAGTTTACAAGATGTGATTGCCCATGGCGCCCATATTAGCAATGTCCTTGAAGGTCTTGGTATTTTAATTGCATTCGGTGCAGCCGGGTTAATTGTTGCTACATTGTGTTTTCCACGATTCTTGCGCTCTGCCGCCAATTAACTAAATAAATTTATTAAAAAAATCGGGTGATTATCCCGATTTTTTTATTTAAATTTTTTGCTGCTGTTTGTCAATTAATCTTGTTTTCTCGATATCTAATGACCAGAGCCCGTTATTTAAAACAATATTAGACTGTATGATATCAACTTTTTGTTTAAAAATCGGTCCATCAAGCACGAATGTGTGATATTCGCCATTTTCCCCCATAGGACAAATATCGGAAAATCCACAAATGTCATTAAAAAAGGTTTGATCAAGAGATCGCCCTGCAAAGCTTTGATCAAAATATATATCAGAAGCACGGCAAACGACCGCTTGATACCCAAGAGATATCCATTCATTCAGTAAGTCTAATGAATGCCTTTTGTCTATCCAAACTGGAAATAAGGGATCAAGTTCTGAAGATAAGGCGACCTGTTCATTCCATTTTCGTTCCGGCTCAATGTACAAACTGCCAAAGGCAACGGCGTCTGCCTGATGTTTTTTGCGTAGGGCAGATAATGCTTCTTCTAATCGAATTTCATAGTTAAGATTTTGCGCATCAACCATGACAAGAGGGAGATCAATCGCTTTTGCTTGCTGTTTTATAACATTTAAACGGATGCCGTGTGATCGATTGCGGTCATCAGCTTCTGAAACCATTGTTACAAGACCAACAACTTCGTACCCATTTTCTAAAAGACGGTGCAAAGATAGACAACTATCCTTTCCGCCGCTCCAGCTTAAAATAACACGTTTATTTGAATTCATTTAGTTTCCTCCATAGCAAATTCTAAAACCATTTTAAAGCTTGAAGGTACTATAAGGGAATTCACAAGTTGTTAAAATAGCTTCTATAAATAAAATAGAATAGATTAATCCTTCGGCAGGTTTTATAATTACAAACACGTACAATAGCCAATGTATAATATGTTGCTCAAAAGACAGCCGGGTGATAATTGCTTGGCTGTCTTTAAATGAATTTTTTGCGTTAACTTGCAAATAATAGCATAGGGAAAGGGAGGTAAAAAGATGACAAAGCGGAAACAGCCAAAAGGAGCAGCACGAAATAGTAATTTTACGCCAACAGAAAGCATGGCCAATATGAATTTGACGGATAAAACATTTGCAGAAACAGAGATTCCAGAGAAACTTAAAAATCCGCATAAAGAAGAAGAGTAAAGGGGCTTATAGGACGGCCCCTTTTTTTATTGTCAATTAATTTGTTGAAAAGATGTTGCCATTTTAATGAAGGTCATTGGATCTTTTTTTGTTTCCAAATGATAAACTTTATTGTTATCCTGCCATTTCATTTTAACTAGGGTATTATTATTCCCATTATAAAAAATTGTAATAGTTCCTTCTGAATGAGGTGCAGGCAGGCTATGGTTTTCTAAATAATTTACAATATTTTTGGCTAACCCTTTCTGATTTTTTGCTATTGAATTTTCGGTAAGTGTGTCTATATTAATATACCAATTTCCCTCATTCCACATAATATTTGCGTGGCCTGCTGATCCTTCCATGCCTGCTTTAATGCCATGACCTAGATTAAGTCTCCCATTATTACCTGTGTTAATATAATCACCGATTTCCTTTTTGGCATCGTTGAAACTTTTATATTTTTTCCCGCCGAATTCAACAATTTTATTTTTTGAACTAACATCATTTAGGGAAGAATCATTAATTGGGGTTGGTTTAGAAGTTTGCATAAATATAACATTATAACTGTTTGTATCAGATTTTATTGCCGCTGATAGATTCGTGTTTTCATCAATGGGAACTTGAGTCGGCGCCATCTTAGGAACGGATGTATTAAGGCTTTGCATGGTTTTTCGAATGACATTATTAGGAGATGTTGATTTTGTATTATCCTGATTATTGTTGCCCTCGCCGGAAGAGTTATGCTGGTCAGAAGAGGTATTGCTGTTAGCCTTTTCCGATTGATTATTTGTTGGTTGAGTGGATGGCTTATTATCATTTTTTTGGTTACCCGCATCTTTGTCGGCTGAATTTTTTTCAGTTGTTGTTTTAGAATGATTTACTGCGGAATGATTGCTATTGTTATCTCCATGTTCCGAATTAGCCGTCTTCTCGTGTCCGCATCCTGTTAAAAGTGTTATACCTAGTGCGATAAACATCACTGAATAAAACTTCTTCATTTTTAACACTCCTTCAAATAAAATTAGCTGAATATAACAAAGTCATGATTGCGGAAGATTAGCTTCTATTTAATATTTGATACAATGATCTTTATAAGAATTAGGCAGCATGTATTAAAAGTAAGAAAGCTATAATAAAAACAATCCACAGGAAATCACTCTACGACCGAAATTTAAACGCTTTTTACGTTCTGATAATCCATCCCTTTTTTGAACATCTAAAAAGTAATTGATGAACAAAAATATGAGCAGTTATGCTTAACCCCAAAAAAGCAAAAAAAACAGTATAAACTTCATAAGGCAAGTATTCCTTCCTGAATGGATAGTTGGAATTCATACCCTCGTTATAAATAAAAAAAACACTTAAAAATGAAAAGTATTAGAAAATTTCTTTCCTTAGGAAATATAATTAGTCGGTTTTACAGCAAATTATCATAAAGCGCATTTTAGAACAAAAATAGTTGCTTTTATAATTTACTAAGAGCTTTAATTGAATAATATTTTAGATTACCTTCGATCTATTTATAATATTATGTCATTAAAAATGAAAGATGTGTTAGGAGGCTATATTATGAATCAGGCAGCTCAAGCGTATTGGAATGATTTTTGGAGGGATCAAGATAAGCCTCGGTCTGTTAGTGCATGGCAATTCGGAGATAATCCTAATCATCTCGCACAGTTGGTTATAGATGGCATAAAAACTGCAACATGCTCAGGATATATTTTTTATAAACTGGAGAATGAACCACTGCCAACAACAGAGGATTATAGCATTATTTTAAACAGTGAAGATAAACCTGTGGCAATTATTAAAACGGTGGAGGTTGCACTAACCCCAATGAATGAAGTCACTGAAGAGTTTGCTATTGCTGAAGGTGAAGGAGATAGGACTTATCAATATTGGTGGGAAGCTCATGAAAAGTTTTTCAGAAATGAATTAAGCGCAATTGGACGTGAATTTAAGGAAGATATGCTTCTTGTTTGTGAGCGTTTTAAAGTGGCAGATGTTAAAGATAGATAAGTTTTGTTTATATATAGACAATAAAATACAGTTTCCGAATAAACCTAATGATTAGGCTTGTTATGTACAGCCGCCATTGCCGTAGTTGTATAAGAAAGTTTTAAACCACCACTCCTCAAAGTGGGTGTCCGCAGAAATGTTCCTGCATGTCCTCCATGTCATATAGACAGAGGCTTGTCATTCCGATTTCAATTTAAACTCCCTTTTACAGCTTAAAGGTTAAAACTTTATTATGAATACGAACAATGCAGCTTGTGTGATTATATTACCTCGATTATGTCATTTGTTCAATGGTAATTGTTTCCGTATGTTACCGGCGGGCTTCTCCGCTCAACTATTTATATGGCGAAATTAATGGGGAGGGAAAGCCCCCTGCTCCTTTAATATTTTTGTTAACTATTAAAAAGATTTCATTGAAGTAGCTATTTTCAAGACATCTAATGGATTTTTGTATGATTGCATATGGTAAACAATCGATTGATCTTGCCAGGATATATAAGTCTTCGGTGTTTTTTTCTCGCATTTTACTCGAATAAATCCTTTATCATGAGGTGATGGTAATGCATGGGTATGCAAATACGCAACCATATTTTTGGCAAGACTTTCCGGAGTGCAACTTGGATAAGCATTTGGGGCATCTGTCCCTTCGATTAAGATAAACCAACGGCCTTCTGTCCATGTTATAGACGTATGGCTCGCAGCTACTCCAGATTCCCCCTTTATACCGTAGCCTAGATCAGTGTTGCCTTTATTTGATTTATATTTTGAAGCGTCTTGTAATGAGGAATATCCATTGCCAGCAGAAGATTTGGCCTTTTTGCCGGCTTCAGAAGGATTTTTATATTTATTAGCTCCAAATGAAACAATATGATTCTTTGAACTAATATCATTTAAAGAAGCATCATTAATTGGCTTTGGTTTAGAAGTTTGCATAAATATGACATTATAGCTATCATTATCAGATTTAGTTGCGGCAGATAAATACTTGCCGTCTTCTAATGGGACTTGGGTTGGCGCCATCTTAGGAACGGATGTACTCATGCTTTGCATGGCTTTTTGCATAACGCTATGAGGTGAAGGTGATTTTGTACTTTCCTGATTTTTATTGTCCTTGTCTGAAGGACTTTTTTGATCCGACGAATGATTACTGCTTGATTTTTCTGATTGGCTATTTGTTGGTTGAGTGGATGATTTATTATTGTCCTTTTGATTATCTGTTTCTTTATCCAATAATTTCTTTTCGGATTTTGATTTTAAATGATCCGGTGTAGTGCTCCCGGCATTGCTTGCATTCTGGTTTCCGCATCCTGTTAAAAGCGTTATGCCTAAAGCAATAGACATCATTGAATAAAATTTCCTCATTATTTCACTCCTCAAAAGGGTATATATAATTTACTTACCCATTATTTAAGAACTTTTAACTGGTTAAATATAATTTGTATATAATTCATGGGATATTCCGCCAAATGGTATTCTAAAAGGGATACTTCTAATTACGTAAAAAACGTTTAGGAGACAAGAGTTTTGTTTGTATGAATGTGCAGTTCAGATATAAATTTTCGGTATGCCCCCAATGAAAATTAAAGTAATACGTATCTTATAATAAAGAATGATCTTGACATCTCTTATCTGCAAAATTATATTATTGTATAACTGATCTATCATTCTATTATATATAATATAAGATGATAGGCATTAACCTAAGAGAGGGTATTAAGATGTTAAATAAAATTATTGTTCCGATTTTATCGGCGATATTGATTGGAATAGGATTATCCGGAACGATATCCGCTAAGGCCGATTCAGCTCCGGGTGATGTTATTGTTACAATTGGAGCTAATTTAACAGAAGCTCAAAAGCGTGACATTTATAGGGAAATGAATGTTGACCCGACTCAAGCAGAAATTATTACCGTTACAAATGCGGAAGAACATAAATATCTTGATAAATACATGCCAAAGGCACAGATCGGCAGCCGGGCGATCAGCTGTGCCAAAATTACACTGAAAGACAAAGGTACAGGTTTATCGGTTCGCACCCATAATATAACTTACGTTTCGGATGATATGTATATTAACGCTTTATCGACAGCGGGCGTTAAAGATGCGAGTATTTATATCACAGCGCCATTTAACGTATCCGGGACGGCAGCGTTAACAGGCTTAATTAAAGCCTATGAAACGTCAACAGGTAAAGTCATACCTGAAAAGCAAAAACAAGTGGCTAATGAAGAAATGGTAAAAACAGCTCAATTAGCTCAGCAAAACGGTGTCGGAAAAGAAAAAGCTGCTGATCTCATGACGACTATCAAAGAAAAGATCGCCCAAGACAAACCGTCAAACGATCAAGAAATGAGAAATATTATTAATGATTCGGCAAATAAGGTCGGCATAAGTTTAGACAGCCATGATACTAATGAATTGGTATCCTTATTCAATAAAATTGAAAACCTGAATATTAACTGGAATACAGTAACTGATCAGCTGCAAAATGCTAAAAATAAAATCACTCAGGCTGCAAATTCAGATCAAGCAAAAGGGTTTTTTGCAAAGCTGGGAGACTTTTTTCAATCACTCATTAACAAAATAAGTTCAGCACTTTAATTAAGACCATGCCATTTTTGGCATGGTTTTTTACTTTTCCCGGGTCCCATTTTTAAATGAGCACCGGGAAAAGTCGCTCATAAAACGAGCTTTTTATACAGGAAATGAATGGAATTTAATCTGTTGGATAACCTAAATGTATGAAAATGTCGGATGGTGGTGACATTTGTGAACATACAAGCATATAAGCCTTATATATCGGTTGTGACGCCGGTTTATGGCTGCGAAAAATGTCTTCGCGAGTTGTATCAACGGTTAAAAAGGGTGTTGAATCAAATCTCTAACCGTTTTGAAATTATTATGGTTTGCGATCATAGCCCGGATCAGTCGTGGGAAGTCATACAATCGTTAGCAGCTCATGATATGCGGGTAAAAGGGATTAAACTTTCCAGGAATTTTGGCCAGCATATCGCCATTACGGCAGGACTTGATGCGAGTAAAGGTGATTGGGTGGTCGTCATGGACTGCGATTTGCAAGATCAGCCGGAGGAGATTATACACCTTCATACTAAGGCGCTTGAGGGTTATGATATTGTGTTTGGGCGTCGCGCTGAGCGTCATGATACTTTGATAAAAAAATGGCAGTCCAAGCTCTTTTATAAAGTTTACGGCTATTTCGCAGATACTAAGTTTGATCATTCAATAGCAAATTTCAGTATATGCTCGAGACAAGTGGTTAATGAAGTGGTTCGTTTACGGGAAAGAAGCCGCTCTTATCCGCTTTTTTTAAAATGGCTCGGTTTCAACTGGACATCAGTAGATATTAATCATGCGAAACGGGAAACTGGGAAATCAAGTTATAATTTGTCGAAATTGATGCGATTTGCGATGGACAGCATTGTTTCCCAGTCAAACAAGCCATTGCGTTTAGCGATCAAACTGGGCTTTGCCATTTCGTTTGGATCCCTTCTATTTGGCTGTTTTCTTATTTATAAATACTTTTTTCTCATGCAGCCTGTAGCGGGATGGACGAGCTTCATGGTTTCAATTTATTTTATTGGCGGGTTAATTCTTGCTAATTTAGGCGTTCTGGGTCTCTATATTGGTAAGGTTTTTGATGAGGTTAAGGGGCGTCCGCTTTATATTATCCATCAGGCTGTCGGTTTTGAAGAGCCTGTTCAAGTGATAAAAAATAAGGAGACTGACGTGTAATGGAGGACATTATCAGGACACCGTGGGATCAGCGGGCATTTGGTATTGATACATACGAAATCCGCCGCGTGTCAGAAGACATTTTGTCTTCGTTAGATCAGGTAAATGGCCATTTTACAGTTAAGATTTCTCCTTTAGAATCAAAGGCTTTGCTTCATCAGTATGGTTTTTATTATTGCGATACGCTTATTGAGCCGTATGGCAGTTATAACCGTTTTCAATTTTATTCCGAACCCGCTATCTCAATTAATGAGGAAATTGATTTAGAAGAGATCATTGACATGTGTTTTGATACGTTCCACTTTGATCGGTTTCATCGGGATTTCCATATTGATTCAAAAAAGGCTGACGGGCGTTATGCCAATTGGCTCCGCGATATTTACAAGAACGGCAATGTATTTGCGCTTCGTTATAGACAAACAACAGCGGGCTTTTTTGCATGTCATGATGAACGGATATTACTCCATGCTTTACATAAGGATTTCAGAGGAAAAGGTTTGGCCAAATATTTTTGGAGCGCTGCATGTCAGTATTTATATTCTTTTGGTTACAAGGAATTGGTCAGCTCTGTATCGGCGGCAAATACGGCTATAGTCAACGTTTATCATCATCTGGGTTTTTCTTTTAGAAATCCTGTGGATATTTACCATAGGATCAATCATAAACATTTATAATAGGAAGTTTGAAAAAGGCAAGCCGCCGTTTCTTTAAACTTCAATTAGAGGAGTATGACGTTGGGTTACTTATATATTTTCGGTACGATTTTCTTTACGGTTTATGGACAGATGGTATTGAAATGGCGGATAAATGCAATCGGTCAGCTTCCGTCCGGATCTTTGGAAAAGGTCTTGTTTTTGTTTAAAACTGTATTTGATCCTTTTATTTTTTCTGGATTGGCCGCTGCTTTTATTGCCTCCCTATTTTGGATGGCGGCTATGACAAAGTTTTCTTTAAGTTATGCTTATCCGTTTACAAGCCTTTCTTTCGTATTGGTTGTTGTTTTATCAATACTTTTTTTCCATGAAGCGATAACTGTATATAAGGTTGTTGGATTATTGTTGGTGATCATTGGCGTCATAGTTATAAGTCAGTCTGCTTAGGTGGTGTAAAGTATGATTCCTTTTAATCAGCCAGCTTTAACAGGCAACGAAGAAGCTTATCTTATTCAAGCTATCAGGAATCGCAAAATTTCGGGAGATGGACACTTCACACAGCTTTGTCATCAATGGATTGAGAAGACATTCCGGTGTCCGAAAGCGTTACTTACGCCGTCATGCACTCATGCATTAGAAATGGCTGCGGTGCTGATGGAAATAGGCCATGGTGATGAAGTGATCATGCCGTCTTATACCTTCTCATCAACAGCCAACGCCTTTGCACTGCATGGAGCAAACATTGTGTTTGTCGATATTCGTCCGGATACAATGAACATTGATGAAAGGCTCATTGAACAAGCAATCAATCATAGAACGAAAGCGATCGTTGTTGTTCATTACGCGGGTGTTGCTTGTGAGATGGACGCTATCATGAAATTAGCTGATAAATATGGATTATTTGTTGTTGAAGATGCAGCACAGGGCGTCATGAGTATGTACAAAGGACGTCCGCTTGGGACAATCGGACATTTTGGCTGTTACAGCTTTCATGAAACAAAAAATTTCACAAGCGGGGAAGGCGGTGCGCTGTTAATTAATGATCAACGCTATGTGGACCGTGCTGAAGTTATCAGGGAAAAGGGCACCAACCGGAAACAATTTTTGCAAGGTCAGGTTGATAAATACTCATGGGTTGATATTGGCTCATCCTTTTTGCCTAGTGAACTCAATGCTGCTTATTTATATGCACAATTTGAAAAGGCGGAGGAGATCAATACAGACCGCTTATCAAGCTGGCACACTTATTATAATGAATTAGCTGATTTGGAGCGTGCCGAGAAAATAAAATGCCCTCATATACCCGAGAACTGTCAGCATAACGCCCATATGTTTTATATTAAAGTTCGAGATATTGAAGAACGTTCGAAGTTCATTAGTTATTTGAAAAGTAAAGGTATTATGGCTGTTTTTCATTATGTTCCGCTCCATTCCTCTAAAGCCGGTCAAAGGGTAGGAACATTTCATGGCAATGATCAATTTACGACAAACGAAAGTGAAAGGTTGGTCCGTCTTCCTATGTATTACGGGTTAACAAATGATTCCATTAATTACATAACAGATTGTATCAGGGGCTTTTATGAAACAAGAACTTAATAGGGTATTTATCTTTATGAAGGTTCGTTACAGTCAATACTTTGCTTTTGGCGGCGAATATTCTAAAAAGAAATGCTTTTTTTGGGGGAATATTCATGTCAATACTAGCAAAGTTAAAACCGCTTCCGGTAGAAGAAATTTCCAAAGACGATGTCCTTTATCGGGGTTTGGAAATTAAGATGCAGCAGCTCGGCCATCTGACACCTTTTCGTGAGTCGCTAAATTGGAACGAAGAAATTGCCTCTTATGAATTAGGGAGTCATGAATTAATTGAAAAGTTAAAGAAAACCGCGGCTAAAAATGATGGTGTTCCATTGTTTTATGCAAAGCTTTTAAAAAAGACAATTTATCAGAATTTAATTCTTCACCCAAACAATCAAGGTTTTTACTTGCCGTTTCGTTTTGAAGAACCTTTTACTATTGAGATTAAAGGGAAAAAAATTTGGATTGGTTCTTCAATCCGTCTGTCCGAGGAGTTAGCGTGGCTTGAATTAACTATGAAAAATGAAAATGATAATGATCTGGTTGAAGTTTGGAAAACCTTGCAGGAAATATGCCGTGAAAGTTTTGAGCATATGACGCCGATACAATTACAATCCGCTTAACGGATTTTTCGAATTGCAGGAATAAACTTCTCTTCTTGAAACACAATAATAGTGATTCGATGAATTAAAGGAGGGACTGTTTATGCCTAGACCTAAACCGGATGACCGCAGCGATAACGTTGAGAAACTGCAGGAAAATGTCCAAAATACGATTGAAAACCTTGAGGAAGCTCATGAAACATTGCATAATGATGATCTTTCAGAAAAAGATCGTCAAGCTATTCTTGACAAAAATGAGCGCCGGGAGCAAAGCATTGCCGGTATGCGTGAGGAAATTAAAGACGAAGCTCAATATCAAAATCAAAAAGACTAGGCATTTTGCCTGGTCTCTTTTCCTCTTTTGACATTATCCACCATAAAACACGTCGTTATAGAATGTGTAACCGGTTAATTATTTTGTTTGAAAATGTCTAATGATAATAAGTTTTGTCAAAACAATTGCAATTTCTATCGATCCTTTGCATAATAGACAAAGGTTTATATGAACCGACATTTCATATAGATAGGGGTAAAGAAGAAAATGAAGGAAAGTAAGAATCCGACCAGAATTGAACTTATGCAAATGATAAATCGAAAGAGAAAAGAAATGATGAAAATCGCATCCATCAGAGGTCTAAAAAACAAAGAAACGGTTAAGCAAAGTAAAGAGCTAGACGTCTTAATTAATTTATATCAACGTAATTTGCTTCAATCTAAAAGTTCTTAATTTATTTATTGGATATAGATCAACCCCATGAAAGCAATTAGTCCTTCATCTTTGCCTTTTTGCAATATCCAATTAAGATAAATTTTTAATTAATTTAAAAAACAAGAAACGAATGACGATTCACTCATATAAACTTATACTTAAAGAAGCTTGAAAATACAGACTTGACAACCACCGGCGTTAAACAAATTAACAATTGCCGAGTTTTTCCCTTTAAGAGTTAAAAATGAAAAGGAAAAAACCTCTAATTATAGAGGTTTTAAAAAAGGAAATTATTCTTTAGGAGGGTTTATTGACTCGTCTTGATCTGCCTTGCCATTGAATGACCTTTTAAATTCATTTAGTGTTTTACCAGCAGCTTTTCCCAATTCAGGCAATTTTTTTGGACCGAAAATAATAAAGGCAACCAATAAAATGAGAGCAATTTTACCAGGGCTAAACAATTCCATTTGTCTTCCCCCAATCGTTTGGTTTATATTCATTATAACCCGTATATTGAATATAAAAAATATTTAAAAATGAAAAAGGAGCAAAAAGATGAAAAATTCAACGTTGGGTTTGATTCTTTTAGGGATTGTTTTAGTTGCGACTATTGTATACTTTATTTTAAATTGGATATTTTTATCATAAAGCCAAGGCATTTTTACATATAGCAGCGGAAAATAATTTTGCGAAATAAAGAAAGACGCGAAAACTTTATTTTGCGTCTTTCTTTTTTGTTTCTTGGAGCGAGCGCCATTCCTTTTCTAAATCAGTTAAGGTTAAATCATATAAGTGTTGCTCGCCCTTTTTATATATACCATTCTGGATCAGTTCATTAATAAGAGCAGTTCTTCTTTTTTCAATAGCTTTTTTTCGTATAACATGATCGTTCAAGTTTACCACCATCTTTTTATACAAAACTTTTTGGTATTTGATTCTAAATGATTACATTTTACTTGTCAAATGAATGGACCTCAAGCTTGCTGCTAATCCTATAACTGCACCACATTATCTAATGAGGAGTGGATGATTCCATGGCTAAAGATGTGTTGTGTGAAGTAAATAATTGCAAGTATTGGGAAAGCGGAAATAAATGCAGCGCTAAATCCATTTATGTTGTAAGCCACACAGGAAAAAAGGCTAAAGAACAAGAAGAAACGGATTGTAAAACATTTGAACCAATGGCATAACATATGAGGGCAATCAATGATTGGTTGCCCTCTTTTTTTACGTTTTTAAAATGATTTATATCATCCCGGGATTAATAACATATAATAAAGGAAAATGGCCCATTTTTATGTGTCAGCTTGATAAAGATACGGTGTAGCTGCCCAAAAGCTTTTTCAAGTTGTTGCCTGCTGTGGACGGTTACTTCTTAAACAATGATCATTTCTGAGGAGATGAGGGCTGTGCCATACGCAATTAATATCTTTAATATAAAAACAAATGGCGTTACAATGAATGGTAATGTTGATATCGGTCCAACCGTTCATAACAGCCATACTGCAAATACAAAGGCAATAGGTGCAAATGTTTCTCTCGGTGACTTTTCACCATCCAGTTCCTTTAGTTTAAATGGCAGTTATGATCCGGATCTTAGCGATCAAGGTCAAGTTGCGAACCCATCATTGCCACAAACCGGTCAAATTTAATCCGATGTGTCTTAAAATTCTTTTTCTATGTGGTGATTCCCATGTCGTTTATATTTAACATAAAAAATATTAAAATCAATAACATGTCACATAATGCATCGATAATTATAGGACCGGGCTATCATAACAGTCATACCGCCAGTTCTAAAAGTCAAGGTGGGAATAACACAATTGGCGACAATTCACCGGCTTCTGGATTATTTAATAACCAATTATACGATCCCGATATTAACGATCAAAGTGAAGTCGGAAATACTGACAGTATAAACGGCACTACCCAAGGATAAATGATATTAATTTATTTTTTAGCATGCGTTGAAAATCAACGGGTGCTTTTTTTATGTCCATTACTGGTGAAACTTGTCCTTAATATATTATGCAAAATAAGAATAATTCATGTTAAAATAGGGTAATACACACAAACACTTTTTTAAAACGAATATTATAATTGTCCTTTCTTATTAAATATAAAGATAAGTAAATACTTTTAATTACATTTTTTATGAATTTATAAGGCAATTTGTTGGTTATCACTCACTGCCATTGAAGGTCTTTTTGGCTGGTTTGAGGATAAAAGGAGCTATTAAAATGAAAATATTGTTATTGCCTTTGTTTAAAATGCCATCAGGGCATCATCATGTAGCTGATGCGATTATTAACCTTATAGAGAAAAGAACTAATAAAATTGAATGCAAAAAAGTTGATTTATTAAGTTATAGCAGTAAAACGATTGAAAAGGCAGTATCATCACTATATCTAAAATGGATACACCATACGCCCCGTTCTTATGATTGGGCCTATAGACATTTTGCCTATACGAAAAATCATAAACACGTTTCTTTCAGCGGGATAGAACGATTTTTTATAAATAAACTTTATAAGCTGTTAACCAGTGAACAGCCTGATCTCGTGATATGTACACACGGCTTTCCTTCATTGTTAATGAGCCGTTTAAAATTAACCGGTGTTGTTAAGATACCAGTTATCAATATATATACGGATTTCTTTATGAATGATATATGGGGAAGAAAAGGTATTGATTATCATCTTGTCCCAAACCAGGAAATGAAACAGCAAATGATTGAAAACTATCATATTAAGGAACGCCGCATTATCGTCACCGGGATCCCTGTGCATGAAAGCTTTTTAAAACCGGGTAAAACGATGCATTCTCATTCTTATCAAAAGAAGATACTCATAGCCGGGGGCAGCAGCGGACTGGGGAATATGATCGAATTAGTAAAAAATAATGAGCGAAAACCGAAGTATCAATATATCATTTTATGCGGCAACAATAAAAAGCTGTTTAATGACATAAAGAAATTAAATTTAGATTATGTGAAGCCGCTGCCTTATATTTCATCAAAAGAGGAAATGAACCGGCTGTACGATGAAGTTGATGCAATTGTTACTAAACCCGGCGGCGTAACTATCAGTGAAGTTTTGAGGAAAGGGTTACCGATATTTGTTCATTCGGCTTTACCTGGACAAGAATATATTAATTTACAATATTTAAAAAGTCAGTATTTAGTATATGAGATTAACCGGCAAAATGATCTGGAAGCTATCATTTCGGGTGTCTTGCAGAATGAACTCGAAATGAGAAAGTGGAAAAAGGCTGTTTCAACATATCTTGATAAGTTTGAAATACCTTCAACTAATACGATGTTTCAATTAATTTCAGCCAACACACTTAAAGGTGCATATTTTAATAAAAGCGGATATCCATTTTTACGTGTCCGGAATGTTGTCAGCAAGGTTATGAAGTATATGAAAAAGACTTCACCAATAGACAATATATAAAAAAGCGAACCGATACGGTTCGCTTTTATTCTCTTTCTTTGTTTTTAATACGAATAATGTGGATAATGGTAATAACGATAAAAATGAGGAGGAATATGCCGACAATAATTGCTAAATGTATAGGCTTAAAATGCAGATATTGTTGGATTTTGTTTCCCAGGAAATAACCTAAGAGAATAAAGGTAGTTACCCATACAGCGCCCCCTATGGCTGAACTGATGATATATGTAACAAGACGGGAGCGGCTGATTCCGGCTAAGTATGGATTTATTTGTCTGATACCCGGGATGAAGTAACCAATGGCAATTGTCCAAGCGGAGTGTTTTTTATATTTTGTTTCAGCTTTTTCCCATCTCTCCGGAGTTAAACCGAAATACTTGCCGAATTTATTTATAAAAGGTTTTCCAACGTATTTTCCGATAAAGTAAGAAGTTATCATACCTGAAAAAACACCTGAAAAGGCACAAACTAAGCTGCCGTATAAATTAAGCGTGCTTTGCGAGACAGCAACGCCGATAAATAACATAAAGGACTCTTCCGGTGAAGGAATACCTGTAATCCCGAAGAACAGGAGGAAAAAGATAGCAAAATAACCATAGGTTACAAGATACGGTTCGAAGTTTTCCATATAATTCCCCATTTGACTATTATTTTATTTTATGTAGAGTATTTATGAGGATGTTCAAAAAGTCAGGGAAAATAGTCCTTTTTCTTCTTTTTGAACACGTGCTATAGTATCAAGTTAATATAAATACACTTAAAAGTAAACTTAAATCCCGAAAGAGGAAGAATAAGATATGTCTATTTTACTTATTTTACTTATATTAGTATGCATATTTGCTATATACAGTATTATCCCTACATTAGTTATACGCGCATTTTCTATTGGTATTTTTAAATCTGCACATATTAAAAATAAAGCGGCCCTGACATTTGATGACGGACCGAATCCGTCTTATACACCCAGGCTATTAGACCTGCTTAAGAGTCACGGTATTAAAGCGACATTTTTTGTAGTAGGTGAGAACGCAAAAGCTTATCCTGAAATTATTTCGAGAATGCATCGTGAAGGCCATACAATAGGTACTCATCATTATAGACATATTAGCAACTGGTTATTAACACCTCGGGAAGTTAAAGAACAATGCCGCTTAGCGGCGGAAACCATTGAAATGATCACTGGAAAACGTCCCGTATATTATCGGCCGCCTTGGGGTCACCTTAATTTATTTGTAAATTGGGCGAGCCGGCCTTATAAAATCATTATGTGGTCGGCTATACTCGGGGATTGGAGATATAAACTTGGTAAAGATAAGTTAAAACAACGTCTTCATAAAAGTTTACATGAAGGAGCTGTTATCGTTCTCCATGATTCCGGACAAAACATAGGTGCAGACCAATTAGCGCCAGAAATGATGCTTCAAGCCTTAGAAGAATTTTTACAAGAAAAGAATGACAAAATTGAATTTGTTCCAATAGATGTCCTTTGTCAACATGAAGAATCAAAAGAGTCACTAATAGAGGATAATTTAAATAAATGATACAGGGATATTATTCGAAAAGTGTTCAGAGATTCCCATACTCAAAATGAATTCTTTTATGATAAACTGTCTTAAATAATAAACTATGAGGTGGCGAAATGACAAAAAATCAAGAGAAAAAGTTAAAAGAACAACGTAAGCGTGAACGGGAAAATGAAAAGCAAAAAAGAAAACAAAGAAAAATCATTGTCATTAGTACTGTTATTGTTGTCTTGCTTGTTGTCGGGATTGTCGCTACTGCTTTTCAAAATTTAAATAAAAATAAGGTTGCTGAAAATCAGACTCAAAATGCCGGAAAACAAACGGAAACAAGGGCAACAATTGATTACAGCGGTCAACCTATGATGGGACAAGCGAACGCCCCTGTAACCATCGCGGAGTTTGGAGATTACAAATGTATTTATTGTAAAAAATTTGAAGAAACAATTTTCCCTAAGCTTAAAAAGGAATTTATTGATAAAGGGAAGGTTAAGTTTTATTTTATCAATGACACGATCTTTGGCGAAAACTCACAGCTTGCTGCTGATGCGAGTGAGGCAGTCTACCATCAAAATCCAAAAGGGTTCTGGGCCTTTCATAAAAAATTATATGAGAGCCAAGGGCCTGAAAACAAAAACTGGGTCACAAAAGGTTTATTGACAAATATAGCAAAAGAAACAGTCCCTTCCTTAAATATGAACAAATTCACGGATGCCTTAAATAACAGATCTTACCAAGATGATGTTGTTAAGGATTATAATATTGCCCAAAATATCGGTGTTAAAGGCACCCCTGCGTTATTTATTGACGGGCAGCAAGTTGATCCGTTTAATTATCAGGATATAAAAGAGACAATAAGGGAAGCTGCCAATGAGTAAATCGTCATCTGCAAGTGATTCATTAAATTTACGGCTTTATTTTGCTTGGATTGTGGCTATTATATCGACCTTGGGCAGCCTTTATTTTAGCGAAATTGCAGGATTTGAGCCATGCAAATTGTGCTGGATACAGAGAATTTTTATGTACCCGCTTGCGATTATTCTTGGGATTGCCTGCTTTCGAAATGACCGTTCCATTAGTATTTATACTTTGCCGCTGACAATGATCGGCGGCATCGTTTCCATTATTCATTACAGTGAACAAAAACTTGGTCTGTTCAGGGGAATATGTCAATCTGGCATTCCATGCAGCGGGGAGTATATTAATTGGTTTGGATTTATTACAATACCATTTCTTGCGCTAATCGCTTTTGTTCTGATCACAGTGACTTTAATGATTGATTTAGTGAAGGCCCGCAAGTCGGCATGATGTCAGAATCAGATAAACATGAGATGTTTATTTTGGAGGGAGAGTCCGGGTGGCAAAGCAAATGATTTTGCGTGTTTTATTGGGGATAAGTATGTTATCAATGTTGATTGTGTCTAGTGCTTCTGCACAAGGTACCAACAATCAGGCTGGATTAATGATTACCAGTCTGACAAATGACAAGGAACTCATTGCCGGAAAGAAAGTCCCTTTTACAGTCCATGTTTCAAGTATTAATGAAAAAAATCCGGCGCAAAGCATTAAAGATGATAATAAAGTGGTTGTCTATACCTTCTTTAAAAAAGGCAATGAAGTTATCAAACGTAAAATGTCTAACGGCCAAAAAGGTAACTACAAAGGCTCTGTCACTTTACCATGGGACGGCAAATGGCAAGTGACAGCTTTTGCTTTAACGCGGGACCAATCAAGTGATAACTTACAGCCGGAATCTATGAAAACGGAATGGAACGTAGAAAAACCAGCAAGTATTCAATCAATCGTTTGGCCGGTTATTCTGGTTGTGATTATCATATTAGTGATCGGATATATCATTTTTAATAGATTTAGAAGAAAAACCAGCTAATGCTGGTTTTTCTTTTGTGACTAAATAAAGTTATCCACAGTTCACAGGGTCAGACCCCTATTAAAAAAATAGTTGTTAAAACAATTATAACAATTCAAAATAAGTGGAATAGGGTGTATAATGTTAAGGTAAGCCCTTTCATAGAGGCTGAAAGAACTAGTTTATGACAGGTTCTATATTACTTATGACAGGGGGGTTGCTTGTTATCCAGAATAGCCAAACAATGATAAGGGGGAGAAAGAAAAATGGGTGAAAATGAAAAGTATAGCGAGATTGTCCAAACGCCGGAGTTTCAGCGGCTCCTGAAAGCAAAACGTAAATTTATCGTTCCAGTCACTATCTTTTTTGCAGGGTATTTTATTTTGCTGCCGATTTTTACATCTTACTCAACAATTCTGAACAAACCTTTTATCGGTTCAATCACATGGACTTGGGCTATTGCGTTTACACATTTCATTATGACATGGGTATTGTCCGGTGTATATATTTGTAAGACGAATAGCTTTGATAAAATATCAGAACAAATATCAGAACAAATAGCGGAAAAGAATGCTAATCAGAACAAAGAGGTGACATTATGAATTATACAGCTCTTGCCTTGTTTTGTATTATCGTTATTGCGACCTTATTTATTACATATTATGCGGCAAAAAGAACGAAGAATGCCAATCAGTTTTACACTGCCGGCGGCGGGTTAACTGGATGGCAGAATGGCTTGGCTATCGGCGGCGATTTTATGTCTGCCTCATCTTTTTTAGGCATTGTCGGCGGGATAGCGTTAACGGGGTTTGATGGTTTGTATTTATTGCTGGGGGCGCTTGTTTCTTATCTAGTCGTTATGTATTTAGTAGCGGAACCGCTTAGGAATCTTGGGAAATATACTTTGGCTGATATGATTACGGCCCGGTTTAACACGAAAAAAGTAAGAGGGGCGGCCGCTGTCAACACAATCGTCATCTCTATCTTTTATATGATTGCCCAACTGGTAGGTGCAGGCGTGTTAATTAAACTATTACTTGGTATAGGTTTTTCGACATCTCTTATTATTGTTGGGGTATTAATGACTGTCTATGTCCTGTTTGGCGGTATGACAGCAACAAGCTGGGTGCAAATTATTAAAGCCAGTTTACTTATGGTTGGCACTTTTATTTTATTTATTCTTGTTCTTTCAAAGTTTAACTTTAACATTATGGCGATGTTTGATCAGATTAAACACGCAACACCACTTGGAGAGAAATTTTTAAATCCGGGTATTAAAAATACTAACGGATTGGATGCTATTTCGCTGAATATTGGTCTTTTACTCGGGACTGCAGGCCTGCCGCACGTACTGATGCGTTTTTTTACTGTTCAAGATGCGAAAACGGCACGAAAATCTGTCACAGTGGCAACATGGGTTATTAGCATTTTCTATGTGATGGCTGTTTTCTTAGGGTTTGGAGCGACTCTATTAGTTGGAACGAAATCAATTACTCAAGCTAACCCTGCTGGAAATATGGCTGCGCCGCTGTTAGCTCAAGCTTTAGGCGGAAACTTTATGTTTGCGTTTATATGTGCAGTGGCTTTTGCGACTATTTTAGCTGTTGTTGCAGGTATTGTCTTATCAGGGGCCTCAGCATTCGCCCATGATTTTTATAATGAAATAATACGCGGCGGCAAGGCAACGGAAAAAGAACAAGTACGCGCTGCCCGGATTGCCGCTATCTCAGTTGCTGTTATTTCAATTATTCTCGCATTATTTGCAAAAAACCTTAATGTAGCATTCCTTGGTTCATTAGCGTTAACCCTTGCGGCAAGCGCGAATTTGCCAGTTATTCTTTATACGATATATTGGCGCAAATTCAATACGGCAGGGGCAATTACCAGCATGGTTGTCGGATTAGCAGGTACGATAATACTTGTTTTTCTAAGTCCTAATGTCTGGGATCCTGAAGGCCACGCGATACTTATCGGCAAACCAATTTTTCCGCTTGCTTCACCGGGTATAGTATCAATTCCGCTTTCATTTATCGGGGGTTATTTAGGCACGGTATTATCAAGGAAAAAAGCTAACAAGGAAGATTTCGATAAAGTACTTGTTCAATCTAACCTTGGTAAAGATGTTTGACATTAAGATAAGAATTTTAAATTATTGGGAAGCACTTTATCTCGTTGCAACTGTCCAAAGAATCCTGTCTTAAACGTTAATAGAATCATTGACGCTTTATCAATATGGCGATATAATATTCATAATCTTATGATAAGGAGATGCGCCTATGTTTGTATTCATGGCAGTAAATGGACTTTTACAAAATTAAACAGTCCGGGGACAGCCTATCCCAAATACTGCGCATGTGCTAAGGGTATCATGATTTAAAAGATCATCGCAGTTATATTGAGAATGATTTGAAGAAGCTTTCCTCCGGACGAACTGGGAGGACATTGAGTGGATCAATTAAATAGTAAAAATTTATTTTCCGGTGATTTGGTTCGTTTAGCAGCTAAACGTCATGAAGATGCGTTAATTATGTTTAAATGGCAGGAAGACAGCGATTATTTGCGGCGAATGGACAGTGACTTTGCTGCTTTTTCGACGCTTGAGGAATTAGAAGAAAGGGATCGCCAAAGCAACCGGCAAAATGGTCCCATTGAATTTAGAATCCGCACTTTGGAAGATGACCGATTAGTTGGATTTGTCGCCCTCTTTGGTATTGAGTGGAATAATCAATCGGCTAAGCTTGCAATTGGTATCGGCGATTCTAAAGATCGGGGGAAAGGGTACGGTACAGAAGCGCTTAAGCTTATTCTTGGTTATGCTTTTAACGAATTAAATCTTTATCGTGTCGGTTTAGATGTGAATTCCTACAATATCTCTGCTATTAAGGCATATAAAAAAGCGGGATTTATTGAAGAAGGTAAAATGAGAGACAGCGTATACCGCGACGGCTGCCGTTACTCTAGAATAATGATGAGTATATTAAAAGATGAATGGATGTAATTAATAACGTTTGGCCTTTTGGCCAAACGTTTACTTTTTCTTTTAATACCGCCTTTTTAAAGGGGAATGATTGGAAGGTTTCTTCCTGTTCATGAAGAATATATAATTTGACAATTGAACGCGGCGGGACGTTAAATAAGGACAATATCAGAATATAAATCAAAGCTCAGATAAAATGTCAGAAAGATTATTCAGGCAGCTGGTATTCCCTGCCCTGATGGTTATTCAGGGAAGAAAAATGATTACATTTTTTGATACAGCGGGTCAATGATGACATCATAATGTTCCTTAACTTCTTTTAACGAATAGATCTGCAATTTACTTTTTTGATTAATAATCATTTCAATGTTACCTTTTAATAAGTTCATGGCATGGCCGCCAACAAATTCGCCTTGATATTCTTCAAAATATGTATCATCAAGTTTGCGGCGAAAAGAAAGATCCATGAAAGCATTAACAAGAATTAGGGTATCTTCCTTTTGATCAATTGCGTAATAATAGTTTCCATAACAGTCGACGATAAGGTCACCGCGTTTTTTTATATTCATAACTGACATCCTTTCACCAATGGTTACTTTAAAATATAAAATGTTTAACACTAAAAGCGAGGTTATTCATGTGGAGTTAAATAAAATAACAGAAGAATGTTACTTTTTTCACAGTCCTGTTAATGTCGGTTATATTAGAAAAGGCTCAACAGGCATCCTGATTGATGCGGGACTCGATTCATCGGCATCAAAAAAGGTGATTAGACAGCTGGACGAGAGAAATTGGCCTTTAACACATTTACTTATTACTCATGCTCATGCCGATCATTTTGGCGGCGCTTATAAAATTTTAACAAAAAGAAAAATCATTACTCTGGCTCCGGAAGTGGAAGCGGATGTTTTGCGTTATCCAAAATGGGAACCCATCTATCTCTTTCAAGGCAATGAACCGCATGAATCCCTTAGAAACAAATTTATCGAAGGTCAAGCTGTTCAAGTTGACGAATATTGCCATGAAGGTCCTATAGAATTAGGAGAAATATCAATAGAATGCGTTTCCTTGCCAGGGCACGCAGAAAATCAAATGGGCGTCATTTATGAAGGTATCCTATTTGCGGCTGATGCTTATATGTCTATAGAGACACTTAATAAGCATCGTATCCCGTATCTTGTTGATCTTGGGCGGACTCTTGATTCTCTCAAAAAAATGCTCGAACTCCCTGTAAGAGGAGCGGTTCCCGGTCATGGCATATTTGAAGAAAGTTTTAAAGAAACGATTCAGGATAATATTCAATTTCATGAAGATATTCTATCACGAATTGCCAATATACTGAAGGATGAATCAAACGGCTTATCTCATGAGCAAATGATTCAAAAGGTATGTCAGGAATGGAACATAGAGTTGAAAGCATTGCCGCAATGGGCGTTGTACAGAACAGCCATTACAAGTTATCTGCATTACTTGGCCCAAACCGGACGGGTTAATATGTTTATAAAGCAAAACATGCTTTGGTTTATACATAAGTAGAAAATAGCTTTCTAAGAGGTTGATGATAATGGATCAAATAATAACAGCGGCCGGTACCGTGATTTTAAATAATGATGCCATTCTGCTTGTAAAAGAACATGGAAAATGGGGATTGCCGAAGGGCGGCCAGGAACCTAACGAGTCACTGATAAATACGGCTGTTCGTGAGACAAGGGAAGAAACAGGTCTCGATGTTCTCATTAAAGGTTTAGCTTTTATGAGTGAATTTTTTATTGAACATTGGGGGCATTATTTACAGGTCTATTATGAAGCAAAACCGGCAGGCGGTAAATTAAATCATATTAAAGATTTTGAGGTAGACTATGCGGAATATATTCCGTTGGATAATATTGAAGAGTATTTGCATTTTCCTCCGGTTATAAACCCGTTAAAAGCTTGGCTTAAGGATAGGCAATCTTCATATTATTTATCCTATCTTAATGAAGACGGAAAGCAAGTACCTCCAAATGACGTACAATGGGATAAAAATAACTTTAAAGGATGAGAGACTTTTGCAAAAAGATAAACAGCTGTTAATATGGTTAATCCGTCATGGCGAAACCGAATGGAATAAATTAAAAAAGGTACAAGGACGGCAAGATATAGAATTAAATGAAACAGGGATAGCTCAAGCAAATGCTGTTGGCAAATATGCCCAAAATGTGGATTGGGATGCTATTGTAACAAGCCCTTTAAAGCGGACGGTTAAGACGGCCGAATGCATTGCTGCTAATCTCAATAAGCCAGTTCCTGTTTATATTGAGGATGATTTAATTGAAAGGCATTATGGCAAAGCGGCGGGACTGACTTATGAAGAGAGGCTCGCTATATTTAAAAACCAGTCTATTGAGGGAATGGAAGAACTCGTTGATTTGGAAAAAAGGGCTTGGCGTCTCCTTGATCGTCTTTTAAATCAATGGCAAGGCAAGCGAATTATGGCTGTTACTCATGGCGGATTAATTAAAACGATATTATCTGCGGTTTCTAAAAACACTTTAAAAAGAGACGATATATTTGTTGGTAACGGAAGTATTTCCAGCATTCATTATTCAAACAATGATTGGCATATAGATTTATATAACGAAACTGACCATTTAACCAAAGATTATTAAGTTTTTATCCCGGTGCAACCGTCCGTAAAACTCCCGCCTCAAAACTTGAGTTTAAGCGCTGAAGTTTAGGCGGGAGATAACGGACGATAACACCCCAATTTGTTCATCTAACCATCAGTGTGGGATGAACAAAACCCCCACTGATGGAAGTTTCACTTTATAACCATATGGAAGCAAAATAATGGTTCAAAAATGCTTTCAAAAAAGATCAAGTAATATGTTAAACTTTACTAAAAGTTTCCTTAGGAGAATATCTATGGCTGAGAATAAAACGAAAAAAGGCGTTCTTGTTACTATAGGTTTACTTATATTAACTAAGTTGAAGTGGCTGCTCGCCTTATTAAAGTTTTCTAAATTTGGCGGGACGTTAATCAGTTTAGTTGTCTCATTGGCGGGTTACGCCATATTCTTTGGCTGGGGGTTCGCAGCAGCTATTGTTTATCTCATCTTTGTTCATGAAATGGGACATTTAGTTGCCGCCAAACTTAAGGGGATCAAAACGTCGCCTGCTGTGTTTGTCCCATTCCTAGGTGCAGTTATTGGCATTAAAGAGCAGCCGAAAGATGCGGCAACTGAAGCCTACCTTGCTTATGGCGGGCCGTTTGCAGGGCTGATTTCAGTTATTCCCGCGATTATCCTTTATTACTTGACCCACCAGCCTTATTG
The DNA here is from genome assembly GCF_042665295.1 of Scopulibacillus cellulosilyticus. Classification (NCBI taxonomy): domain Bacteria; kingdom Bacillati; phylum Bacillota; class Bacilli; order Caryophanales; family Sporolactobacillaceae; genus Scopulibacillus; species Scopulibacillus cellulosilyticus. Next base: position 29,837 of record NZ_JBHTCO010000041.1, on the reverse strand, counting down.
GGCCCTTGTTGTCATGCTGGGAGCTATGATTAACTTATTTAACTTGTTTCCAGTGTCTCCGTTGGACGGCGGGCGAATTGTCGCTGTACTCTCAACAAAAATATGGTTTATCGCGCTTATCGCTTTATTAGTCTTGATTATTATATCTCCAACGCCAATTATGTTTTTAATTTTAATTTTCGGCTTTTTCACATGGTGGAGCCGCGTACGTGAAGGATATAAACGGAGAAAAATTGACCTTCACATTAAAGCGAAACAAAAGATGATTGAAAGTCTGGAAAATTATAAGGATGATATTTTTTATGCTTTTGGGTTTGATGAAGAGGGCGGCCCGATGGTCAATGAATCAATGATCATGTACCATTTAAGATTAATGCGTCAGCACATTGATGACATACATGTACGGGTGTCAGACATGAAAAAATGGTATATTCCTTTTATTCAAGATAAAGAACGTCTGAAAAAGGATGCCCTTATTTATGAAATGAACTTATATCATGAATTAATTGCCTTTTTACAACATACCCCAGACTATTCGAGTATTGAAAGAAAGATCAATCAAGCTGAACAAGAAATTGCTGATTTAGAAAGAGAAAAAAGTAAACTGAAAGAATATTATAAAGCCAAACCGTCAACGAAATGGAAGGTGCTTATTGCATATATTCTGTTGGCCGCATGCCTTTCGTTCTTGTCTATTTATGCGAGACAAGTTTTGGATACCACATTGGGCTATATTTACTAATAAGGCGCTCTTGTAAGAAGCGTTACTCATTTTCTTTCCGATAAAAACCACCTCATGTATAATGGAATTAAACGCTTACATTGATGTAATGATAGGAGGGGGACATATGCCGGAACATACTGTCGTAAAAATTGACGGGGAAGAGTATTTAGCAGATCCCGGTCAAAGTTTAATAGATTTAATCAAAAATAACGGTATTGAATGTCCGAGCGTTTGTTATCATGAGAGTCTTGGTCCTATTGAGACCTGCGATACTTGTATTGTTGAAGTCGATGGGGAATTGAAGAGAGCTTGCGGGACAACCGTACAAGCAGGAATGACTGTCAATACACAAACAAAAGCTTCATCAGAGGCGCGCCGTATCGCCATGAACCGGATCTTAGTTAACCATGAGTTATATTGCACCGTTTGTGATTATAACAACGGTACATGTGAGATTCATAATACAGTCAAAGCCATGGGAATCGAACATCAAGATAAGCCGTTTGAACATAAGCCGTATGAAGAGGATTTCACAGGTTCTTTTTACCGTTATGATCCAGACCAATGTATTTTGTGCGGCCGCTGTGTTGAAGTTTGCCAAAATGTTGAAGTCAATGAAACACTGTCAATTGATTGGTCGTTAGAGCGCCCGCGTGTCGTTTGGGACGGAGGCACGTCAATTGATACGTCATCTTGCGTCAACTGCGGCCAATGTTCGACCGTTTGTCCATGCAATGCCATGATGGAAAAGGGTATGGTCGGTGAAGCCGGCTATTTATCAGGTATTGAAAAAGGGACGCTGCGCTCTTTAATAGAGTTAACTAAGAAAGTAGAGAACGGCTACGGTTCGCTCATGTCTATATCCGATGCTGAATCGGCTATGCGGGAAGAACGTATTAAGAAAACGAAAACGGTATGTACTTATTGCGGTGTCGGCTGTTCCTTTGATGTTTGGACAAAAGGCAGAAAAATTTTAAAAGTCCAGCCTCAGCCTGAATCGCCGGCAAACGGCATTTCAACATGTGTAAAAGGCAAATTTGGCTGGGACTATGTCAACAGTCCGGAACGAATCACGAAACCGCTGGTCCGTAAAGGCGGCCGTTTTATTGAAGTTGAATGGGATGAAGCACTGAAAACTGTCAGCGACAAGTTAAAAGACATTAAAAAGCAACACGGCAGCGATGCCATCGGTGTGATTTCATCGTCAAAAGCAACGAACGAAGAGTCGTATCTGATGCAAAAGCTGGCAAGACAAGTGATCGGAACGAATAATGTTGATAATTGCTCACGCTACTGCCAGTCACCGGCAACTGTCGGCTTATTCCGGACGGTAGGCTACGGCGGCGATGCCGGATCATTTTCAGATATCGCTTCAGCCGGCCTTGTGATAACGATTGGTTCAAATACAGCTGAATCACATCCGGTCCTTGCTTCAAAAATTAAACGGGCGCAAAAACTCCATGGTCAGCGCCTGATTGTTGCTGACCTCCGCAAGCACGAAATGGCTGAACGGGCAGACCTGTTTATTCATCCAAAAGCGGGGTCTGATCTTGTTTGGCTGCAAGCTGTCACTAAATATATCATTGATCAGGGCTGGGCTGATGAAGGTTTTATTAAAAAACGGGTGAACGGTTTTGATGACTATGTTAAAAGCTTGGACAAGTTTACGCTCGACTATGCTGAAAAGGTCACAGGGCTGTCTGAAGACATTTTGAAAAAGATTGCTGAAGAAATCCATCGGGCTCATTCCGTTGTCATTTGCTGGGCGATGGGCGTCACGCAGCAAAAAGGCGGCAGTGACACATCTACAGCAATTTCTAACTTGCTGTTAGCGACTGGAAACTACGGCCGCGCGGGTGCAGGTGCTTATCCGCTTAGAGGCCATAATAATGTACAAGGCTGCAGCGATTTCGGCAGCATGCCAAATAAACTGCCGGGATATCAGGATGTTTCCGATGATGCCGCAAGAAAACGTTTTGAAAAAGCGTGGGATTGCGTAATTCCGGCAGAAGCCGGTTTGAACAATCACGAAATGGTCGAAGCGATTCATGACGGTCACTTAAAAGCGTTGTTTTTACAAGGCGAAGACATGGGCATTGTTGACTCAAACATTAATCATGTCCAATCAGCGTATGAAAAGCTTGATTTCTTTGTCGTTCAGGATATTTTTCTGACAAAAACAGCCCAGTTCGCCGACGTTGTTTTCCCGGCCAGCCCGAGCTTAGAAAAGGAAGGCACCTTTACCAATACGGAACGGCGCTTCCAACGGCTTTATCAGGTGCTTGAACCGTTAGGCGACTCAAAGCCGGATTGGCAAATTATCCAATTGCTTGCCCAATATTTAGGCGCCGATTGGTCTTATCAACATCCTTCGGAAATTATGGCCGAAGCGGCGAATCTGACACCAATGTTCAGCGGGGTAAGGTATGATCGTCTCGAAGGCTATAACAGCCTGCAATGGCCGGTTGAAAAGGACGGTAAAGATTATCCGCTGCTTTATGAAGAATCGTTTCCGTTTGATGACGGCAAGGCACGCTTTTTCATTGTCGACTGGACAGAACCGACAGGAACAAGCGGAGAATATGATTTGCATGTAAATAACGGCCGTCTGCTTGAACATTTTCATGAAGGCAACCTCACATACAAATCAGAAGGGATTAAGAGAAAAACCCCGCACGCTTTCATAGAAGTGTCACCGGAGTTAGCCAAAAAACGCGGCATAAAGGACGGATCGACCGTTCGCCTTGTCTCGCCGTACGGTGCTTGCAAAGGGCGTGTGGTTGTCACAGACCGCGTTCATGGAAATGAATTATACATCCCGATGAATGACAACGGTGAAACAGCAATTAATCAGCTGACGTCAAGTGAAGTCGATAAAGATACCGATACACCGGCTTATAAAGATACCGCTGTTCGTATGGAAGTGCTTGAAGTAGAAGGCGAAAATCCAATCCCGGCCAATAACCACCGCAACGGACACCGGACGCCGCAGCAAGGTGTTTTAGTCGAAAAGAAATGGGAACGTGATGATTACGTCTTTCCAGGCGATGTCGTTAAGCATAAAAAGGAGCTGAGCGCAAATGGCTAGTCCAATACAAAAAATTGAACGGATGAAAATTGATCCAGAGGTACAAAAGCAGCAAGAAACAGACCAATTGCTTTCAGCCCTTTTAGACAACAAAGAAGCGATCCTTTCACTTATAGATATTGTCGATAAATTGCAAGACCGCGGGATCCTTGACCTGTTAAACGCCTTATTCGGACAAGGCGATAAGGTCTTAGCGATCGCAGCAAGAGAACTTAATAAGCCGGGCATAAGCAATACCTTAGATCATACAATGAATTTGGCCCAAATGGTCGGCAATCTGGAAGTACAAAAATTAAAAGGGTTAATTGACCATGTTAATGCCGGTATCGATGAAGCAGAAAAACAGGTCAACAGCGGTGAAAAAACAAGCCTTTTTGATCTTATAAAAGTTTTGAAAGACCCGGATGTTAACCGGGCGGTTACTGCCCTGGTCGGTTTTTTGAAGGGAGCAGGCAAAATTCAAGGAGCGGAATGATTTCCGCTTCTTTATTTTTTTAAATCTGCTCCGCTTAGGTAAGTAACTTTTTCTAATCATTTAGATCTATATCCGAAAAATTTTAAGAGCGAAAATTGAGCTTTGAGAGCGGCTTTTTATATTTAGGGCGAAAGTTAGGGGTTGTGAGCGACATTTCAAATTTTATGAGCGAAAATTAGTAATTTAAGAGCGGATTTTTAAGATTATGAGCGAAATTTGGAATTTATGAGCGATCTTTAAAAGATACGAGCGAAAATTAGGGTTTATGAGCGACTTATTAATTTTAGGAGCGAAAGTTTGGATTTGTGAGCGACATTTCGAATTTTATGAGCGAAAACTAAGAATTTAAGAGCAAATTTTTAAGATTATGAGAGAAATTTGGAATTTGCGAGCGGTTTTTAAAAGATATGAGCGAAAGTTAGGATTTATGAGCGAATGGAAGAAGTTATGAGCAATTTTTAAAGTTAAGGAATGAAAACCTGATTGTAAAAGTTCAAGATATGAAAAACGCTCCTTTTTAAAGGAGCGCTGTTTTTTATTTTGTGAAGGAGTCTTTGTCCATCGCCAAGATAAAACTTCTTCGATAATTTTCTTCAAGAAAGGTTTAATTCAAAAACATTCCCGCTATAGCACCGCTCATTAAATTTGCTAATGTACCTGCTATGACAGCTTTTATACCTAATTTTGTGATTTGAGCTCGTCGTTCTTCAGCAAATGCTGTCAAGCCGCCGATGAGAATTCCGAGGGAGCCGATATTTGCAAATCCGCAAAGTGCAAAAGAAACAATTGCCACTGTTTTTGAAGAAAGTTCATGCATGTGCGGTGCAAATGATGTATAAGCAACCATTTCATTTAAAATGATTTTTTCACCAAGATAATTACCTGCGGTCATTGCCTGATGCCACGGAACACCAATAAGAAAGGCAATTGGGGCAAAAATATATCCAAGTATTTTTTGAAATGATAAACCATGAATACCAAATAAACTGCCGATACCGCCAAGAATTCCGTTAAGAAGAGCCATTAAAGAAATAAAAGCGATGAGCATGGCGATGATTAAGACAGCCATTTTCATACCATCTACCGCACCTTTAGAGATGACATCAAGGATATTTTTGTCTTCTTTATCCGCTTCTTGAACTTCGCTGCTTCCAGTTTTAACGGGTGTTTCAGTTTCTGGAATCATAATTTTTGCGAATAGTAAGCCTGAAGGCGCCGACATAAAGCTTGCCGCAAGCAAAAACTTAACTGGAATACCGAGGGCTGCATAACTTGCAAGAGTACCGCCGGCAACGGAAGCTAATCCGCCTGTCATAACTGCAAACATCTCGGACCTCGTCAATAATTTCACATAAGGTTTTATGACAATAGGCGCTTCTTGCATTCCGAGAAAAATATTTGAAGCAGCTGTAACTGATTCAGTCCTGCTTGTACCAAGTAATTTTGACAATGCCCCGCCAATAATCCGTACAACGAACTGCATAATACCGAATCGGTACAATACAGCAATTAACGGTGTAAAGAATACAGCAAGCATCGCCACTTTAAAAGCAAATACAAATCCAACCGATGAAGATGGATCTACTAGTTTTCCAAAGGTGAACGTTAAACCTTCAAGTCCGTAATGAAGTACCTTCGAAAAACCGGCTGAAATTTTATCTAATATCATTCTGCCGATGGAAGATTTAAGAACGATATATCCGAATACAATCTGAAGCACGGCGCCGATAACGACAATTCGATAATTTATTTTTTTCTTATTATCAGAAAATAGGAAAGCAATAAAAAGGACCACAATGCACCCCAAAAGCCCCCTTAAAAAATCCATATCCACACACCCTCGATAATATTAATTGTATTAGTTTTAGCTATTCAAAATTTGCACAAACATTTCGATAAACTTGTCTGAGTTAACTTCCAAACAAACTTCTATATTAGGTTCTTTGTTATAGACGCCTTTAAAATCACACACGGTTTGTCCATCGCATAAGGTACTTTTTGTTTCAACATCAACATACAATTTTTCAGTTGCAACAATTTTTCTATCTAAAGCGACAGCAACCGCCAATGGATCATGAAGTGCACACGCCCTTATACCATTGACTTCGTGATAACGATCGATATAATGTTTTGTGCAATCTTTTACAAAAGCTCCGATATCAGAACCCTCTAATTGGCTAATATGTTCATCGGTAAGCAAAGCTTTTCTTGTGACATCTAAACCTACTAAAGTGATAGGGATGCCGGAATGGAAGACGATTTTCGCCGCTTCTGGATCAATATATATATTAAATTCAGCCAAAGGCGTTGTATTCCCAGGACTCTTGACAGCCCCGCCCATAATAACAAGTTCTTTCACCCATGAAGTTATTTTAGGCTGTTTTCTAATAGCTAAAGCCATATTCGTAAGAGGCGCTGTCAGGATTATTGATAGTTCACCTTTATATTTTTCAGCTTGTTCAATGATAAAGTCACAGGCGTTTTCAGTGTCAGAAATATCAACTTCCATATCTTTTAGTGCCCCGCCTAAACCATCTTCTCCGTGAACTCTTTCTTCAAAAAAGGGCTTTCTTAAAAGCGGCTGGTTTGCTCCCTTAATAACACGAATGCCGTTTTCTTTACCTAAAAGTTTTAATACCTTACCCGTATTAGTTGTCGCTTTATCAAGGGATATATTTCCGCTTGTAGTCGTAATCCCCAATATATCAAATTGACCGCTTTTAACGGCGAGTAAAATGGCAAGCGCATCGTCAATGCCTGTATCAACGTCCAGAATAACTTTTTTCATTCTGTAATTCCTCCATTATTTAAAAAGTTTTGGATACATTCAGTCCCCAGGGCAACAGCGTATTTCAAGGACGAAAGGTTAACTTCAAATTTTGGATGATGCCATGGGAATTTTTCCTTACCATCTATGCCGGATCCCCAATAAACGAATACCGAAGGCACAGCTTGAGCTAAATATGTAAAGTCATCACCGCTCATATAAGGCTTTTCTAATTCAACAATGCTTTCTTTACCGAAGCAAGATTCAGCTGTTTCTTTAACCAATTCTGTCATGGATGGGTCATTCCAAACCGCCGGATAGCCCCTTTTATACTCGTAAGTATAAGATCCCCCCCAATAGTCAGCTACAGACTTTAGCAATGCCTCTATTTTTTCTTCTATCGTATCTTGTGCCTCTTTAGTAATTGAGCGCACTGTTCCGGCCAAATCAACCTTATCGGCAATGACATTTGACGTATAACCGCCATTTATCTTTCCAATAGTAATGACGGCATGGTCAAGCGGGGAAACTTGACGGCTGACAATGTTTTGGATACCGGAAATGAATTGGCCGGCCATAGCAATGGCATCAACACTTTGCTGAGGTGCTGCCGCATGTCCGCCTTTACCAATCAGAGACATAAATATTCGATCTGAGTTAGCCAGCATATAACCATCTTTGACTTCAAATTGTCCGGGACTTAAATATGGGTTTGAATGGATGCCTATTGCCGCATCGACTCTAGGATTTTCCAAAATGCCTTCTTCAATCATTCTTTTTGCTCCGCCTGGATGAACTTCTTCTGACGGCTGGAACATAATCTTGACGGTTCCTTTTAGTTCAGATTTTCTTTCTTGAAGTAAAGTGGCAATTCCTAAACCTATTGTTGTATGGGCATCGTGGCCGCAGGCATGCATAATGCCTTTAACTTTTGACGCATATTCAAGGTTTGTTTGTTCCGTGATCGGCAAGGCATCAATATCAGATCTTAACAAAATGGTCTTTCCCGGTTGAGATCCATGAATTTCCGCGCATAATCCTGTTTTGGCTAATACTTTATATGGGATATCCAAGCGATCTAATTCGCTTTTGATGAAGGCCTGCGTTTCGTACTCCTCAGCACTCAATTCAGGATGCTGATGTAAATGCTTGTACACTTTTTGAAGATAAGGTTCAAGATTTTTCTCAATATTATTGAGCAATTCAGTTTGACTCATTTTTCAGCCTTCTTTCAACAGTTGATTTCATAGTCAAGTTCAATAGGTAAGTACGATGATGTGTAACCGATTTCACAAAATTGTGCCGTTTTACATTATATCAATGGTTGAAGGATAATTGAAGTGGGAATTTTATGAATTTGTTAGAAAATGCAGTACATTGAAAAAGGCTCATCTTCAATATAAAAGAAGGGCCTTGTCTGACAATGTTTTATAAATGTAAAAAAGCCGCTACCATCTGGGTAACCGGCTTTTGCTGCATATCTATTTTGTGAAGAAGTCTTTGTTTAATTGAATATATTCCTGTTCTTCTTCAGGTACCTCATCGTCAGGATAGATAGCTTCTACAGGGCATACTGCTTCACAAGCTCCGCAGTCAATGCAAACATCAGGATCGATATAAAACATATCTTCTCCTTCTTCAATGCAATCAACAGGGCATGTTTCAACGCATTCTGCAGCTTTTTCATCTTTACAAGGTGAAGTAATGACAAATGCCATTTGAAAAGTCCCCCTTTCAGTTCTTATTAAAAGCTATTTCCAATTATAACGCTACGTTTTAAGTATGACCAATCTAAGATGAAATTTCAATTATTTTTGACAAACATCATCAAACTATGCCTGTTTTAAATAAAAAAATATAAAATCGGACATGCCATAAAAATTTTATATCATAACATCTAACAATTAGCAAGGAAGGGTTTTTGGTAAAATTTGAACTGGGAGGGGGGTTGTCAAAATTTTGACGATATATTGTTATATTAAATAAGTTTAAATTTATATAGGTCCTTAATTAATATAATCGAATTAAGAAATATAAATTCGGTTATTTAAAGACTAAAAAAACAGCCATCTCATTGTGAGCGGCTGTCTTTTTTGACATTTTAAAGGGTTGGTTGAGATACCATTATTGGTGGACGTGTGTCTTGTGCTGATTTCTTTTCCACATTAGTATGCGTAAAAGCTAAGCTGGCAATAAAAGCAATCGTGCATAGTCCTAAAACAAATTTTTTCAAATTTTTTCCCCCCTTAACAACTAATTAATCTGTTTTCTAGCATCATTTGCTAGTCTGTAAAATTGACTGGCACTTTTATATTGTCTTATATCATAATAGAAATTGGCAAGTTCTTCTGCATATTCAGCAACATAATCCCATCTTTGAATTTTTTTAAAGTAAGGAATTGCTTCTTTTAAAATAGATTCATAATCTTCTTTTTGGTTCATTCTGACATCAAGAATCTTAAAATCATAATAACAGTCTATTAGATCAAAGGATTTTGCTAATTTAATACCTTGATCAATAAGTTTTTGCGCTTTTTTGGTTTCTTTAACAGCGCAATATTCTTTAGCCAATAAATGGAAGGTTATGCACCGATTTTTAGGATCAAGGTCGGCTTTTGATTTGAATTGCTGGCCCTTTTCAAGATATTCAATAGCCTTTTCTGGGTTTCCTTGGCAAGAGTATACAAATCCAATATTATGATGGATAATGCCGCGTCGTTCATTATCATCATATAACTCTGCGAACTTTAAAGCTTGATTGTAGTGGTATTTAGCTTGTTCGTAATTATAAATGCGCCTATTACAAATACCAAGTAATGTTTGGCAATCAGCAATACGCTTTAAATTATAATCTTTTTCAAAAATGGTAAGAGCTTTATGAGCGTAATTAATACTTTTAGTTATACTGTAGGATCCAATGTAACTTAGACTAAGGTGATAATATAAGTCGGCAAATTCTTGCTCAGAGAGATTAAGTTTGTGTATAAGAAGGTATTCTGCCTTTTTAATATAATCGATACTTTTTTCAAAATCCTCAATATTGTAAAAGTTTATTCCTGTAAAATGGAAGAAAAAATATTGTAATTCTGTTGTGAGTATGTCACTAAATTTTTCAACCCCTTTTAAAAGTGAAGAGGCCTCCGAAGTGTTTCCTAATATCATAAGAAGTCTTGATTTATATAAATCAAACTTCAATAAAAGAATAGGATCTTGGATATTGTTTAACCGATTTATAATTATTTTTTCTTTTTCATTGGCATCGACTATATTTCTATCCCTAATGATGCTGTACCACTCATCCAACAACTCATTAATTTCATCCAATTCTTCCTGGTTGTCAACATCCTTATAGGATATCCCAAGCCTCTCACATAGCAGCTTAATCGTGTCTTCGCTGGTCTTGTCACCGTGCTCGATTTTGCTGAGGTAGGAAACTGAGCAGATGCCTTCGGATAGTTGTTCCAAGGTTAGCCCAGATCTTTTCCTATAATATCTTATGCGGGTTCCTATCATGATATACCATCCTTTTTATTTTGGGAAAATTCAATACCATACCCCCCAAATATTTAATGTATTTTGAATCAATTTTCCCAATAAAAGAGTACCATTATTTCTGGTATGATAGAAATATAGAAAATGAATTTGGTTCTTTATCAGTATATTTTAAAACATTAGTACCAGATTGTTAATAAAATTATTCTAGTTAACTAATAATAATCCTTGTTTTTTATAAAATTTCAAAGGAGGATTGGTGGAAATGGTCAATATATTCAATGAAAATGCTGATGTAGAAACAGTTGATGAGGTGAAAACCGGTACCATTGATGACGTCAAAAATTCCTTTCAGTCGCAATCCGCTTTATTTAATACATTCGAAGATATTATTGATGAATCTTTTCAGGCGGCTGTCAGCTTTGATCAATTTCTTCTCGACAGCAACGGGTATTACTGGTTCACAGAAAAGACAACAGAAGGTCAAAGCGCCTCACAAATTTATATATTTAACAGCCAGGGGGATTTTATAAAAAGCCATGGTGTAAATGGCAAAGCCGCGACGATCTATGAATACAATGATTGCATACTTGCCGCGTGTGAAGGTATCGACAGCAAAGGATATATTTATAAATATTCGAAGGATGATCAAAAGCTGTTAAAAACGTGGGACATTGACGGGTTCCTCTGGGATTTGGAGAAGTTAGGCGATACACTTTATATAACAAGTTATCTGGCGGAAACAAATGAAGCTGTTTTATACACTATTTCCGGGCAGGAAGTGGATTGTAAAGTGCTTGGTAACAGCTTTTTCCCAACCGGGGTGCTTATTAAGGATAACATTCTTTATATTCCGGTATGCCCGCTTTATTCTCCAAATACAGGCTCTGTATTGTGTATTGATCTTAACAGCGATAAGGTAGAGGAAATAGCAGTTTCTGTATCACCCAGGCAAATTTTAAGTTATGGCGGACAGCTGATTTTACATGGTTTGGATATGTCCAAAGGTAAAGCAGAAAGTCTGATCTATCTGGATCCAAACACAAAAAAAACAGAAAGCTTTCAAATACCAAAGGCTTCAGATATCCGTATACAGGGCGAATACTTGCTTATCTTTAACCACGAGACGAAAACAGTTATCTACTGGAGCCATGCTAAGAAAAAAATCATTCGAATTGTCCAATGGCCTATAAAAAGGAAATTTCATAGTAAAAAGAATGCAAGACTGAACCACTAACCTTTTATTGGCTAGTGGTTCATTTTTACACTGTCAAATTTCACATATATGTTAATCGGCATGTCACCTCAAACTAATTTGTTAGAATGGAAAGGTCATGTTAAAGAAAAAATAACGGGGATGAACGGAGAGGATGTTAATAAAAATTTATTAGCGGATGTGTGACTATTCTAAGGAAATAAAACATAACCGTCACTTTTATAGATATAACAAAAAAAGACCGGGAATCCCCGGTCTTTATCCGACAGCTTTAACCTCTTCATCTTCTTTATCACTTGTAATCCGCGGCTTTTTAAGTCCGGAATGAACGCCCCAATAATAGATTCCTAAGGCACAAGCTGCGACGATAATAGTGTCCCATGGAGCCGGGATAATTCCCTTTCCGCCGAACGTTCCTAAGAAAGAGAATACGAAAATCATAATATAATAGACAAACATCCAAATTGAAGAAAGAAGATCTTCTTTTAAGTTCTTTTTGAAACGTTTATTGTTATCGATAAAGGCAAAGTATAGAATTAATGAAGCGAAAATTAAGCTGATCAATATCAAGTTAACGTTAAATCCGCTCCAGAAGGCAATCAATGCAGCTGCAATGAAGGCTAAAGGCGAAATAACCGACATTGCTTTTAATTTAAATGGCCTTTCTAAATCAGGCGATGTTTTGCGTAATGAGCCCGCTGAAATCGGCCCGGTCATATAGGTTAATACAAAGGCTGAGGTAACAGCGTTAATAAGGCCTCCCCAAACTTGGAATTGAGAAGGAAGGGTCCAAAGAGCTGCTAAAATAAATGTTAACCATAGTGCTGCGCGAGGCAATCCGCTTCTTGGATCGACTTTTTGGAATATCGAATAAAAGTAACCATTTTTTGCCCAAGCAAAGAGAACACGCGCTGTACCAGCTAAGAAAATGTTGCCTGTACCGGCAGGGGAGATAACAGCATCAAACAGGATTAAGCTTACAAGCCAGCTAATGCCCAATGCGCCCAAAAGGTTTGCAAACGGCGATGAAAATTTAAGACTGGCCCATCCGTGTGCCAGTTTTTCCGGCGGAACTGCTCCAATAAACACAAGCTGTAAAATAACATAAAGAACGAGGCCGGTGATAACCGCGTATATGATGGCCCTCGGTACATCCTTTCTCGGATTTTTGGCTTCCGCGGCAAAGTCAATGGCCTGCCTGAATCCAAGGAATGAAAAGACAATACCTGCACCCGCAACGGCTTTGAATACGCCATGAATACCGCCGGGATTAGCTTTGGTTATTGTAAAGTTTCCAGGATGGATAAAGAAAAGCAGAGCAATTACAGTCAGTAAAGGAACAACAAATTTAAAAATAGTAACAACTGTGTTAATTTTCCCAAAAATGTTGACGCTCCAATAGTTTAATAAAAAGAAAACAAAAATAAGAACAATTTGTATAAGGAGACCGAGACCAGTTGGTGTTCCGTCAGCGTGACCAAGAGCCGGCCACCAGGTTTGGGCGTAGCCCCTTACAGCTTCAACTTCAACGCCAATCACGCTTGAATAAGCCAACACCGAGGCGAAGCCGATCATATAACCGACAACAGAACCATGAGTGTAATCCGGGTAGCGGACAAAACCGCCGGCTCTTGGCAATGCAGCTCCCAGTTCAGCATAGACCATGCCAATTAAAATAATTGCAATTGCTCCTAAAATCCATGAAATCCATGCAAAAGGTCCTGCGTAGGTTGCACCATTTAAAGCCGCGTAAAGCCAACCCGACCCAATAATTGAACCTATACCCAGAAAGGTAAGGTCCCAAATATTGAGTTTCTTCTTCAGTTTGCCTTGGGACATACTATTCCCTCCTTTAGATATAAAAATTGGATTATAAACAAATTATATGCGTAATAATTTAATTAATCAATAAAATAATTAAATTTTTAGAATATTATAAAATAGGTAAAAATGGGTGGTAACTGCTTGTACTGCCATGATTTGTAAACGGTAAGGCCAGCAAATTTTTTCTATGTTAACTGTTTAATTTGTTAAAGAAGACATGCCGGTTGGGAAACTAAAAGGCGGGGATCAGGTCTAAAACTTTAGAGCGCAAGGCTCATTTTGCTGCGCTTAAATTTAACGTAAAATAAAAATATCCATAAGAAGCTGAAGCTTCCTATGGATATTGATTATTGTATATACGGATTATGTTTAACCTTCATTAAAAGGAACGGAGCCAGTATAAACCCTCCGAGAAAACCAAACAAATGTCCCAGAATATCAATATCAGGATAAACAAAAGTTGAAATCAAACCTAAAATAAGGATAACAACAATTATTTTCGTATTAAAGCTGTCAATAAGATCACGGCGAATGGCAACCATAAAGAGGTAAATGCCAAATAATCCAAAGATAGCCCCGCTGGCACCTAAATATGAATAGCCCATTGGCTGAAATAAATAGACCGCTAAATTGCCGATAAGGCCGGCGCCAAGGTAGGCTATGATAAACCGCCATTTACCAAGTAATAATTCAAGTGCGGGAGCGAACAACAATATTGAAAAACAATTAAATAAGACGTGCGGGAATGTGATATGTAAAAAAATTGGTGTAATGAGTCTCCACCATTCCCCATAGGCAATTGCCGCATTAAAGCCAATCCCGGAATTAACAATGGTGTACCCTATTCCAGTGGAAGTAAATTTATCAAGAAAGATGATGAGATAGATAACAATATTTATGGCGATGATACATGATACAATGGGGTATAGTTTAATAAAAGTTTTAAAGTTTTCGTTTCTGACAAACACAGATTGTCCTCCTTAGTTAAGAGCTTGACTTATTTTAAGAGGTTATTTAAAAGCCGGACATATTTAATAATATTATAAATCAAAAACAGCGCTGAAGCTTATTAAAAAGGTGAAAAAATGATTATTGGAACAGGAATAGATATGATCGAATGCCATCGGATAAAAAAACAAATTACCAATGATAAGTTTATAGATCGTATTTTAACAATTCAAGAAAAACAGCGGTTTAATCAATTGTCTGATCATAGGAAAGTCGAATATCTAGCCGGGCGTTTCGCTGCCAAAGAGGCTTATGCGAAAGCAAAAGGGACAGGCATTGGCAACACGTTGTCATGGCGTGATATTGAAGTGATTAATAATGGACAAGGTAAGCCTATATTAAAGGATATGACAGATGAACAGCAAGTCATTCATCTTTCTATTACTCATACTGATACCTTTGCCGCAGCTTTTGTCATTATTGAAAGCAAATAGGCTAGTCTGCATATTGGAGGAAGTTGTCTCATATATTTTTAATGCGCTAGGAGGGACTATTGTGCACATCGTATCACGAGAAGAAATGCAAACCATCGATCAGTATGCAATAGGGAGCATTGGCCTGTCGGGGCCGATCTTAATGGAGAATGCCGGGCGCGCTTTCTTTCATTATTTGAAACCCTTCTTAGGTGAAGGAGAGAGAATAGGAGTGATGATAGGCAAAGGGAACAATGGCGGAGACGGTTTCGTTATTGCCAGGCAGTTGATAGATCAGCCTTGTCAAGCAGATGTTTGGGTTGTTCCTGAGCAAAAGGAAATAACAGGAGACGCGGCAATTCATAGGGATATCTTTTTACGTTCTGGAGGATCAATAAAATATGTTGCTGAGGAACCTGAAGTTTTTCAAGAAAAAGTTAAGAATTACACATTAATCATTGATGCACTGCTTGGAACGGGTTTTCGGGGATCTCCAAAAAAACCTTATCAAGCGGTGATCCAAAGCATTAACAAGGCTGATGCTGCAGTGATTGCGGTTGATTTGCCAAGCGGTGTACCGGCTGATGGGGGTCATTTTGAGCACGAAGCAGTCAGGGCGGATTATACCTTTACATTACAGTGCCCGAAAATGGGGATGTATACACAGCCGGGGGCCGTTCATTTTGGTCAAACAAAGACAATAGATATTGGCATGCCATCATCCGCTATTCATCATGCGAACGTAACGAAACAATTATGGACAAAGAAAGATTTTATAAGTTCACTTCCAAAGCGTACGCCTTTTTCCCATAAAGGCAGTTTTGGAAAGGGGATTCTTGCGGCAGGATCATCTAATATGCCCGGGGCTTGTGCGCTTGCTGCCAAAGCTGCATTAACATCGGGCATTGGACTGTTAAGCCTTTATGTTCCTGAAAGTATAAAGCCTATCATTGCGTCCCATGTTGCAGAGGCTATGTATGTTTCCGGGGATATTGACTGGAATATGTATGACGGTATCGCGATAGGTCCGGGAATAGGCAGAACAGCATCAGCTGAAGCGTTGCTGCATGATGTACTGGCTCAAGCTGAAAAGCCATTGTTGATTGATGCTGATGGTTTATATCATTTGAAGCATTATTTGCCATTATTAAAAAACAAACCATCTCCAGTCATCTTAACGCCGCATCCTGGTGAAATGGCGAGGTTAACCGGGCTTTCGGTTAAAGAGGTGGAAAATGACCGATTTAGCATTGCGAGCCAATTCGCCAAAGAATATCAAGTGTATCTTATATTAAAAGGGAAGTATACCATTGTAACTGCACCGGATGGAATGCAGGCGGTTAATCCGACGGGCAACCCGGCACTTGCCAAAGGCGGAACGGGAGATGTTCTTTCCGGAATGATTCTAGCCTTTATGCTTCAGCATCATCAACTATTCCCGGCAATCTGTAATGCTGTTTATCTCCATGGAGCAGTGAGTGATCAACTGGTTTCTAAGGGCCATTCGCAAATGGATGTCACAGCATCCGATATTATTAATGGAATACCGATGGTTTTGCATGATTTCGAAAGCGATACGGTTTGCTAGAATAGAATCCCTCCTTTGTCACCGACATGAGACAAAGGGGTTGGATAAAAAGTGAAGAAGATATTTACATTGCTGTTACTCGGCATCATGTTCCTTGTTGTCTTGACAGGATGCGGTGAGAAGAGCCAAAAACACGTCGTATCTGATTTAGGCAAGAAGATGGAAGAAATCAAGGGCTATAAAACCAATGCCGTGATGACGTTCATGCACGGAAATAAAAAGCAAAGTTATCATGCCGAGATTTGGTATAAGAAACCGTCATACTATAAAGTTGTGCTGCAAGATAACAAAAAGGAAAATAAACAAATGATTATTCGTAATAAAGACGGCGTATTTGTACTGACGCCTGCCTTAAATAAAAGTTACCGTTTTGAAAGCGATTGGCCGAATAATCGCAGTCAATTTTATTTGTATCAATCGCTTGCCAAAGATATCTTAAATGATGAGAGTGCAAGTTTTGAGTCCAAAGATGATAAGTATATTTTTAAAACTAAAACCAATTACCCTACCAAAGACTTATCCAATCAGAAAATCTCTTTATTGAAAAAGGACTTGGCGCCGAAATCAGTTCAAGTGATGGATAAAGATATGAATGTTATTGTAGATGTAAACTTTAAAGATTTTAAAATGAACCCTTCATTTGGAAAAGATGATTTTGACGTTAAAAAGAACATGACAACAGCAAAACTTGAAGAACCGACAATGGCGGCTAACAATCAAGAATTTAAAGTTTCATATCCAACGGTTAAATTGCCAAACACGAAGCTCTCCGTAATGAAACCTGAAGTTACTAGCGATCAGAAAAAGTTTGTGCTTAAATATAAAGGTGATAAAGCTTATACACTCATTGAAACAAAGAGTAACGCCGCACTGACAAGCTCACCGGTTATGGCAATGGGTGAGCCTGTGAACCTGGGCTTTACCATCGGTACCATGACTGATCATTCTTTATCATGGTCATATGATGGCATGGATTACTATTTAGCGTCCAGTAAATTAACGGATGAAGATATGCAGAATATTGCCCGTTCTACTAACGGTAAACTGACCAAATAATAAACTTAAGCCGTCTGCTTTGGACGGCTTAGTTATTTATGCTTTATCATTTCAGTTCAAACTTGGCGCCGGAAAAAAATCCTTGTAAAATAAAGTGAAAACGTTATAGTAACAATGAATGAGTAAATGATAAAAGGAGATATAACAAAAATGACGGCCCCTTATTATAGAGATACATGGGTAGAAGTCGATCTTGATGCGATAGAATCAAATGTAAAAAATATGAGGACTTATTTGCCGAAAAATACACAATTAATGGCGGTTGTTAAAGCCAATGGATACGGCCATGGTGCTGTTGAAGTGGCTGAAACGGCGCTGGGGACAGGAGCCGATTGGCTGGCTGTTGCCTTTCTGGATGAGGCTATTGAATTGCGGTTGGCAGGGATTGAAGCTCCAATTTTAGTTTTAGGGCGTGTTAGACCTGAAGACGTACCTATAGCCGCCAGATATCATATTTCTTTAACTGTTTATCAAACAGAGTGGCTCGAGCAAGCGATGAATTTTTACCAAAAGAATGATCCGGTTTTCTTGCATGTTAAATTAGATACAGGTATGGGCCGTTTAGGCATTCGTGATGAAGAATCATTGTCCCGCTTTGTCCGTAAGCTCAAAGAAGACAGCCGTTTTGTCCTGGAAGGGGCTTATACTCATTTTGCCACTGCGGATGAAGAAGACGAGTCTTATTTTGAAGAGCAATATAAAAGATTCCAAACAGCACTATCATGGTTAAAGTCTGATGGCGTCAATCCAAATATTATCCATTGCGGAAACAGCGCGGCATCCCTTAAGCATCCCGAGAAAATGTTTAATTTAGTGCGATTTGGCATTTCAATGTATGGCTTATCCCCATCTCCCAGCATGAAGCATAAACTGCCCTTTCAATTGAAAGAGGCCTTTAGTTTATACAGTCGCCTTACTCATGTTAAAAAAGTGGAACCTGATGAAGCAATCAGTTATGGCGCCACATACCGGACAGCAGGTTATGAATGGATCGGAACAGCTGGCATCGGTTATGCGGATGGCTGGCACAGAAGGCTCCAAGAACAGCATAATCAAGTGATTGTCAATGGCGAGCGCTGCCCGGTTATCGGCCGGATCTGTATGGACCAGCTGATGTGCAGATTGAAATCCGAAGTTCCCGCCGGCACGAAAATTACCCTGATCGGTACGGATAAAAACGAATGTATTACGATTGACGAAATAGCAGAACAATTAGGAACCATTAATTATGAAATACCTTGTATGATTAATGAAAGAGTTCCAAGGATATACTTAAAAAATAAAGAAATAATAAAAATAAAGAATCCGTTGATTAAGGGTATGAGATTGTAGTAAAATAAATTATCATCTTAGTGACGTTTAAATGGTCCGGGAATTTTTCCGATTAATGAAGCGGGGTTTTAAGTGTATGGCAGCACGTTCCCTTTGCCGCAGGCTGTTCTTTGAAACGTGTCCCGCTTTCCGCCGCGAAGTGTCCAGAGACGTTTATTCAGATTGCGGCTTTGCATTACTTATTTTGGAATGATATGATTACTTTTAGAATATGATTGAGTCGAAGCGATTTGTTGGAGGTGCACTTATGCCTGAGTCGAATTCTAAAGAAATTGTAGTGAAATTACCACAATATTTATTGAACGAAATGGACGGGATTGCTCAAAAGGATAAAGTGAATCGTAGTGAGTTTCTTCATCGAGCGGTAAGAATGTATCTTCGTGAAAGGAACAAACGGCAGATTCGTGAATCAATGCGTCAAGGCTATATGGAAATGGCCAAAATCAACTTAAACATTGCCTCCGAAGCGTTCCTTGCAGAAGAGGAGGCAGAAATTACCTCAGAGCGCCTCGTTAGCGGGGTGTAATTAGGGTGATTGTAAAACGCGGCGATGTTTATTTTGCCGATCTCTCTCCGGTCGTTGGTTCAGAGCAGGGTGGCGTACGGCCGGTATTAATTATCCAAAACGACATCGGCAATCGTTTTAGTCCAACGGTGGTAATAGCTGCTATCACCGCTCAAATTCAAAAAGCAAAATTGCCGACACATGTGGAAATTGATGCTAAAAAGTACGGATTTGATCGTGACTCAGTAATATTACTCGAACAGATTCGAACGATTGACAAGCAACGTTTAACCGATAAGATTACACATCTTGATGATGATATGATGCATAACGTCAATGAAGCCATTCAAATAAGCTTAGGTCTGATTGACTTCTAGTATTCGCTTAGCTGCTCTTATATAAAGAGTGGCTTTTATTTTTTGTCGAATCTTCATAGAAAATGATTGCGTAATATTTTTAGGAGTGGAATAATTATTCTCAAGAAAGTGTGTTTTGAAGGGAGTGTCTTTGTGAAATCGGCAGTGATTGAACATTTAAAAGAACAAAAAGATAAAATCGTCCAAATGTGGATGGAGAAGATGGACGAAGCAGTATCGGACATGCCCAGTACTAATGTTAATTATAGTGCTTTGGTCACAACAAACGAAACTTTTGCAGAAGTGATATATAATTATATATTGAATGAAGGTTCATCGGAAGACTTAAATAATTTTATTGGAAGAATTCTGCGCTTTGGATGGCCATTAAGTTATCTGACCCACGGTATTCAAGTCTTTCGGAAGGTTGTCATAGAAGTCATCGGGAAAAAAGCGGAGAATACAAAGGATTTACTTCGGCTTTATCATCAAACAGATGCTATTATAGATCCTATTACTAACAAGTTAATTCAAGATTCAGCGGAGTCATGGGAAAATACTGTTTATCTGCAAAAAAATGCCCTTTTGGAATTATCGGCGCCTTTAATTCCCGTTATGGAAAAAATATCAGTGATGCCGTTAATTGGGACAATCGATACTGACAGGGCAAAATTAATCATGGAAAATTTACTTGAAGGTGTCATTGAGCATAGATCTGAAGTGGTTCTTATTGATATTACAGGGGTGCCAATCGTTGATACAATGGTTGCTCATCATATTATTCAAGCTGCGGAAGCGGTTCGGTTAGTCGGAGCGTCGTGTATTTTAGTCGGCATTCGCCCGGAAATTGCTCAAACGATTGTTAACCTTGGCATTGCGCTTCATGATTTTCCTACAAGAAGTACATTGAAAGAAGGCATAGAGACGGCCTTGAAAATGACAAAACGGCAAATCGTATTTATTGATCAGGAGGGCTCGGATTGAGAATTCCTATACTAAAATTACATGACTATTTGTTAATTTCTATTCAAGTGGAATTGGATGACCAGACGGCCATTCAATTTCAGCAAGATCTGCTTGAAAAAATCCATGAAACCGGTGTTAAAGGTGCGGTCATAGATTTAACATCCGTTGACATGATTGATTCTTATATAGCAAAAATATTAGGCGATGTGGTCAAAATGTCTTCGCTATTAGGCACAAAAGTTGTTTTAACCGGAATCAGGCCAGCTGTAGCCATTACCCTTATCGACTTAGGCATAACATTAAAAGATGTACCAACAGCCCTAGATTTGGAAAAAGGACTTGAGAAACTGCAACAGGAATTGGAGGGATGACCATGCACACCCAATCCTGTGTAGAAATTAAAAATGAATGGAACATTGTCCAAGCCAGACAGCTTGGCCGTGAATTGTCAAAAGAACTTGGTTTTCAGACTGTTGATCAAGCAAGAATTACAACTGCCATCTCAGAGCTTGCGAGAAATATCTATCTTTATGCCAATGACGGGATTATTACCGTTGAACCTTTTAATAATATGGGAAAATTGGGGTTGAAAGTCGTCTCGTCTGACAAGGGACCGGGTATCAAGGATATTCGTAAAGCTATGGAGGATGGATATACGACATCCGGAGGTTTAGGTGCGGGTCTTCCGGGTGTTAAAAGATTGATGGATGAGTTCAAAATCCATTCTCAAGAAGGCAGCGGTACAGAAATTGTTGCAATAAAGTGGCTCCGTTAATGAGAGAGGAGACAATTATTAATGGATAGTCAAATCCTGTATGAAAAATATGAAAAGGTATTATTAAACTATTTAGAAAATAGAAACGAAAAAGGCTTGTACAAAGCCCAGCAATTTGGCAGAGAAATGATTGAGCAAAATATTTCTCCTGAGGAAGTTGTCAGTCTGCATGTCAAAGTGCTTACTCAGGCCTTGCCTTATTTAGATCAAGATGTTCTTGATACTTTCGATTTTTTATTGGAAGTCATGATGGATTATGGATTGGCTTACCGTGAGCACCAAAGCTTAAGAGATAAACAGCGGCAAATTAATTCCGAAATTGATGTTGCCGCCGATTTGCAGCAATCTTTATTAAAAGGGGATGTCCCTGACTGCGGATTTTTAGACATTGGTGTTATCAGTCAGCCCGCAAAAAAAATGAGCGGGGATTATTACCATTTTGTTAATGATGATAATCATTGTATAAGCGTTGCGATAGCTGATATTGTGGGAAAGGGTATTCCGGCCGCGATGTGTATGTCCATGATAAAATACACGATGGACAGTATTCCGGAACAGCGGATGCAGCCGGGGGCTATGCTTGAAAACCTTAACCGGGTCGTTGAGCAAAATGTCGACCCCAATATGTTTATCACTATGTTTTACGGTCTTTATGACCCTAGAGTTCAGGAATTCTTTTATTCATCTGCAGGTCATGAGCCTGGTATTTTTTATTCTGCAGCCGAAGATAAATTTACTGAATTAGAGGCCAAAGGGCTTGTTTTAGGACTTTCCCGTTCAACGAAATACAAAGAGTATGTTAAGAAAGTGCAGCCGGGAGACATGATCGTGCTTTTGACTGACGGGGTAACCGAATGCCGAACGGAAAAAGGGTTTATTGAGCGTGAAGGTGTTATCGATTTGATTCGCGGGTATATGGATAAGCCGGCCCAGGAAATTGTTGAAAATGTATTTTATGAATTAGAAAGACTGCAAGATTTTGATCTTAGAGATGATTTTACATTAATTGTCATGAAATTTTAGGTTTAGCCTTTATTTTTAAGGGGTAAATCCATAATACATTTAGTTGACATCGTACTTGGCAGTGCAGGGTTTGTTCGGCTGAACATCCAAGTTGTTAACAGGAGGTTTCCAGATGAATTTACGGATAGAACATCAAGAAATGGG
Source organism: Scopulibacillus cellulosilyticus (assembly GCF_042665295.1). NCBI lineage: Bacteria > Bacillati > Bacillota > Bacilli > Caryophanales > Sporolactobacillaceae > Scopulibacillus > Scopulibacillus cellulosilyticus. The sequence continues at coordinate 7,085 of NZ_JBHTCO010000041.1, read as the reverse complement.
TTCAAATAAATATATGATTAAACTTATAGGTGAAGTTGACGCATATACAGCACCGAATCTCCGTGAAGAACTTATTCCTTTGGTTGAAAAGGGCGGGGATGTTGTAACAATTGATTTAAGCGAAACAGAATATATGGACAGCACCGGTCTCGGGATTATTATCGCCGGATTAAAAGCGGCTAAGAAAAGCGGCAGTGCATTAGAGATTGGGGAAATGACGCCCCGTGTGGAAAGGCTCTTTAAGATAACTGGCCTCCTGGATGTTTTAAATAATGATGATACAGTAAAGGAGGGAAAATGATGATGTCTCCTGATTCGATAGATCTCACTATTCCTGCAAAACCGGAATTCGTTGGGGTTGTCCGTTTAACAACTTCAGGCGTAGCTAACCGGCTTGGATATTCTTATGAAGATATTGAAGATATTAAGATCGCTGTTTCTGAAGCCTGTACCAATGCGTGCAACCATGCTTATCAAGCTAATGAGGATGGAAAAATAAGCATAAGAATCGACAGCTACGATGACCGTATAGAAATTATCGTCGGCGACCGCGGGAAAAGCTTTAATTTCCAAGATAAAATTGGTAATTTGCAGCCTATAGATCCTAATATGTCATTGGAAAAGATCAATGAAGGAGGGCTAGGGCTGTTTTTGATTGAAACACTGATGGATAAAGTGACTATCAGCGGTGATTCCGGGGTCATAGTAGCCATGACAAAGTTTTTGAGAAGAGACGAGGTGGATAACAATGCCCGCAAAGTCTCAACTTCAACAGAATGATATGAAAACTGATATATACGAACTGATCGCCGCATACCAGAAGGATCCAGAAGAGGAATTTATTCAAAACAAACTGATTAAATACTATGAAAATCTGGTTGTGGCCATGTCCAATAAGTTTTCTAAAAACAGTGATATTAAAGAGGATTTATACCAAGTTGGTATGATCGGCTTACTCGCGGCATTAAGACGCTTTGACCCCTCGATGGGAAGAAGCTTCGAATCATTTGCCGTTCCAACCATTATTGGCGAGATTAAAAGATATATGCGTGATAAAACATGGAGTGTCCATGTTCCGAGAAGGATTAAAGAACTTGGTCCGAAAATCAAAAAAACAGTTGATAAGCTGACTAATGACTTGCAACGTTCACCGAAAGTAGCGGAAATAGCAGAATTCCTCAATGTCGATGAAGAAGATGTGCTGGAAACTATGGAAATGAGCAGAAGCTATCATGCACTGTCAGTTGATAGTAAAATAGAGGCAGACGCTGAGGGCGGAACGGTCACTCTTCTTGATCTGGTTGGCAGGCAAGATGACGGTTATGAAACCGTTGACCGGAAAATGCTCTTTGAAAAGGTTTTTCAATCATTGACTGATCGTGAGCAGGAAATTATTGAACTGACTTATTTTGAAAACCTCAGCCAAAAGGAAACAGGGGACCGGCTTGGCATTTCTCAGATGCATGTATCGAGATTGCAGAGACGGGCATTGAAGAAACTTCGTGAGACTTTACCTGAAGAAGGGCTTGAAAAACTGACATGATTAAACATTATCCCTTCGAAAAATTTGAAGTATCCGTCTTTCAAAGGGCGAAAAAGGATAAACCGTGCTGCGGTGACAGCTATTTTGTAAAAGAAACAGACAGCTATTTAATATGCGCGGTAGCTGACGGCTTGGGAAGCGGAATCGGTGCAAAAGAAGCCTCCCAAAAAGCTGTTGAGACGATCGAGTCCAATCATACCCTTCCTGTTGATCTTTTAATGAATAAGGTTAACCAATCATTAATTAAACATCGGGGTGCTGTCGTTACTATTTTTAAGATTGATTACACTGACAAGTTAGTATCCTTTTGCGGCGTTGGTAATGTAAATTTTAAGATTTATCCTCAAATCGGCAAACCTATTTCTCCGTTGCCGAATCGCGGATTTTTATCTGGTCAGCCTGTTCGTCTTCAGGTTCAAGAATTTAATTATCCTGATCATGCGATGTTTGTTATTCATTCAGACGGCGTAACATTACATGCAAACCAAGTTCATTCGATTAAAAAAATGTATCATGTTGTAGCTGAAGAAGCGGAAAGTTACCTTGATAATTATGCAAAATTAAACAATAACGATGATTTAACAATTTTAATTGGAAAACCGTTGTAACGCAGCTTCTTGATGGGAGGCTGTTTTTTTATGTGCAAATTTTGATATGATTAAAGTATAAGCCCAAAATTTTTTTGGACCTTTTTGAACAGAAGGAGGCGCCCCATGAGCCAAGCAGTAATAGAAAAGGAAACAATTTATAAGCAATTGGCTAAGTCGCTTGATATTCAGCCGCAGCGTGTGGCAAATGTTATAAAATTACTTGAGGAAGATAATACAATCCCTTTTATTGCCCGTTATAGAAAAGAATTAACCGGCGGATTAGACGAAGTGCAAATTAACGACATCCATGATGGATGGCAATATGCTCTGCAGTTAGAAAAACGTAAAGATGAGGTTTTGCGCCTTATTGATGAACAAGGAAAATTAACAGATGACTTGCAAAAGGCCATTAAACAATCGGCAAAACTGCAAGAAGTAGAGGATTTATACCGTCCTTATAAGCAAAAAAGACGTACGCGGGCAACCATCGCAAAAGAAAAGGGCCTTGAGCCGCTCGCGGATTGGCTCATGAGTTTTCCGGAAGCAAGCATTGAAAAAGAAGCGGAGAAATATTTATCTGATGAGCATGAGCTTTACCAAGTTGAAGAAGTTATAGCCGGGGCGAAGGATATCATCGCTGAAAGAATTTCTGATGATCCTGAAATAAGAAAATGGATAAGAATAAAGACGTTTAAAAAAGGTGTGCTTCACAGTTCCCTTAAAGATAAGAAGGTATTAGAGAAAGACGAAAAGAAAGTTTATGAAATGTACTATGAATACGAGGAAAATGTACAAAACATTGTACCTCATAGAGTTTTAGCGATAAATCGCGGAGAAAAAGAGGAAATTTTAAAAGTTAATATTATTGCCCCCGTTGAAGAAATTATTGAATGGATGGATAAACGTATTATCACTCATTCAAAAACCTTTGCGTTAGAAATACTCAAGGAAACGATTCAGGACGCGTATAAGCGGTTAATAGCGCCGTCGATTGAGAGAGAGGTTCGCCAATCATTAACTGAGAAGGCGGAAGAACAGGCTATACATATTTTTTCTGAGAATTTAAGATCATTGCTCCTGCAGCCGCCGATTAAAGAAAAAATTGTATTAGGCGTCGACCCGGCTTATCGTACAGGCTGTAAATTGGCAGTCGTTGATGAAACCGGCAAGGTATTGGACATATCGGTCATTTACCCGACCCCTCCGAAATCGGAAGTTGAAAAAGCAAAGGATCATGTATTAGCTTTAATTAAGAAATTTAATATCGAAATGGTTGCCATCGGGAATGGGACAGCGTCGAGAGAGACTGAAAAGTTTATTGCGGATGTTATAAAAGAAGTAAAGGATAGAAATATATATTATCTTATCGTAAATGAGGCAGGTGCAAGCGTTTATTCAGCGTCTAAGCTTGCGCGTGAAGAATTCCCGGATCTGCAAGTTGAAGAAAGAAGCGCGGTTTCTATAGCGAGAAGGCTTCAGGATCCTTTAAGTGAATTAGTCAAGATTGACCCTAAATCTGTTGGGGTTGGCCAATACCAGCATGATGTATCGCAGAAAGAGCTAAATACATCGCTTACTTTTGTTGTTGAAACAGTGGTCAACCGAGTTGGTGTCAATGTAAACACCGCTTCATCTTCATTGCTTCAATATGTTGCCGGCTTATCAAAGGCTGTTGCAAACAATGTTATTAAAAAACGTGAAGAAGATGGTAAATATTTAAGCAGAGAGCAGTTGAAAACTGTCCCGCGTTTAGGTGATAAGACATTTGAGCAATGTGCAGGCTTTTTAAGAATCCCCGATGGCGACGAGCCCCTTGATAAAACGGCCATTCATCCTGAAAGCTATCAGGATGCCCATAAGTTGCTTGATCTTCTGGAGTGTTCGACAGCAGACATCGGCACTGAAAAATTAATAGAAAAACTAAAAGCCATTAATATTAGTGAGACAGCAAAAGATTTAGGCATGGGGGAACCAACCTTAAAAGATATTATAGACGCCTTTATCCGTCCCAGCCGTGACCCTCGTGATGATGTGAAAAAGCCATTGCTAAAAACTGATGTTCTTGAACTGGCGGATCTTAAGGAAGGTATGCAATTGGAGGGAACTGTCAGGAATGTTGTTGATTTTGGCGCTTTTGTTGATGTTGGTGTCAAACAAGACGGTCTCGTCCATATTTCCAAGTTATCCAACAGTTATGTTAAGCACCCGCTGGATATTGTCCAGGTAGGGCAAATTGTGACTGTATGGGTTGACAGTGTTGATGTGCAAAAGGGACGTATTTCACTTACTATGCTGCCGGACAATAAAAAATCTTGATGATTGATAAGTATTAAGGTTAAGGTGATTGACACGTCTCGTCGGGAAAGTTGCAAAGAGTTTTTTCCATATTGATGAAGTTTTGTTGCCCGAAAGAAATAGGCACTGTTTATTTATGAACAGTGCCTCTCTTGATAAAAAAACCAGCATTGATTTAATAATTTAATCTGATACCGATCCTTTTTGTAATAAGCCTCTCTAAGTTGTTTTTTAAACCAAAAGGGCATACGAAGGAAGGGACCTCCTTTAAAAAAACAGATAAATGCTTTCATTTTTAATCTATGAAGCAAAGCTTGTTGAAGTGCCCAAAAATATGAAAAGGACGAGATAAATGACAAATAACGAATTACAAGAACTTGTAGAACGAATATCGTTAGAGTGGTTTAATAAACCTTTTAAGCATCGGGCAACATTTAATAACCGTCTAAGAACGACAGGAGGACGGTATTTACTCTCCAGCCATCATCTTGAATTTAATCCAAAACAGCTCGATGTTTATGGTGAAGAAGAATTAATAAAAATTATTAAGCATGAACTTTGCCATTATCATTTGCATATTGAAGGGAAAGGATATCAACATCGCGATCGTGATTTTCAGGACTTACTTTCCCAAGTAGGCGGATCGAGGTACTGTCAATCGATTCCGGGTACAAGAAACCAAACGAGAAATATTCATGTGTATAAATGTCAAAAATGCGGTGAGGTATACTACAGGAAAAAGACAATCGATACAAAAAAATATGTTTGCGGCAAGTGTCGGGGAAAGCTTCAATGGATCTTAAAAAAATCCCTTAAAGAGGGTTGACGAGCTTTGTTATGATGTGATAAATTAATTAAGTCGCCAATGAAGTGACATTAATGTTTAGAAAAACATCGAAAAAAGTTGTTGACACATGTAATGTTGTGATGTATAATATTAAATGTCGCTGCTGAGAATAAGCGGCTTTAAAGAAAAGATAGCACATTATATTCCACAGTAGCTCAGTGGTAGAGCAATCGGCTGTTAACCGATCGGTCGCAGGTTCGAATCCTGCCTGTGGAGCCAATGGAGAAGTACCCAAGTTGGCTGAAGGGGCTCCCCTGCTAAGGGAGTAGACGGGTAACCCCGTGCGAGGGTTCGAATCCCTCCTTCTCCGCCATCGAGAAATCTTTGGCCCGTTGGTCAAGTGGTTAAGACACCGCCCTTTCACGGCGGTAACACGGGTTCGAATCCCGTACGGGTCACCACTTTAACTTTTGTAAATGCCTTGGACAAGGGAATTTTGAACAAAAGATATCTATTCAATATATTCTATATACGGTCCCGTGGTGTAGTGGTTAACATGCCTGCCTGTCACGCAGGAGATCGCCGGTTCAAATCCGGTCGGGACCGCCATTGCTGGCCCATAGCCAAGCGGTAAGGCACCGGATTTTGGTTCCGGGATGCGCTGGTTCGAATCCAGCTGGGCCAGCCATTTGAGCCATTAGCTCAGTCGGTAGAGCATCTGACTTTTAATCAGAGGGTCGGAGGTTCGAATCCTCCATGGCTCACCATTTTTAGGTTAAAACAGAAAGTTAGAAGTGATTTAAACTATCTAACTTTAAATGTTTAACATCCACTATACAGGATGCGGGTGTGGCGGAATTGGCAGACGCGCTAGATTTAGGATCTAGTGTCTTGCGACGTGGGGGTTCGAGTCCCTTCACCCGCACCATTTATTTTTTCCTATATGATACCATCACTTATTCTGCGGTCGTGGCGGAATGGCAGACGCGCTAGCTTGAGGGGCTAGTGGAGGAGACTCCGTGGAGGTTCGAGTCCTCTCGACCGCACTTATGCTTTCCATTTGGATATGCTTCCTAATTTGTTAAACTTTATATGCGCCCTTAGATCAACTGGATAGATCGTCTGACTACGGATCAGAAGGTTGGGGGTTCGAATCCTCCAGGGCGCGCCATCTTCTAGAATTTAGAGGTTGGAGATAAGAAGTTAAAATGAAAGTTCTGCTTCGAGGCAATACAAAAAGTCTAACTTCGAACATCTAACATCAAACTTCTAAAACGGGAAGTAGCTCAGCTTGGCAGAGCACTTGGTTTGGGACCAAGGGGTCGCAGGTTCAAATCCTGTCTTCCCGACCAGGTTAAATATATATGCGGGTGTAGTTTAGTGGTAAAACAAGAGCCTTCCAAGCTCTGGTCGTGGGTTCGATTCCCATCACCCGCTCCATTAGTTATGATCGAAACTTCATTGTGAAGCATCTTAGTGAGATCATATCAGTTGTACCCTTGTGGTGCTCCATTAATTTGTTAACGACGCTTCGTCGATAAACATCATCGCGAGTTAACATCAGTTGTGCTCGGAGAGTGCTCCATTAATTTGTTAGATGGGCCTGTAGCTCAGTCGGTTAGAGCGCACGCCTGATAAGCGTGAGGTCGGTGGTTCGAGTCCACTCAGGCCCACCATCTATGAATTTATTACCAGTTGACAGATTGATATAGCTATTGTATTATATATTAGCTGTCATCTTTTAGAGATTGTACCTTGAAAACTAAACAAAAGCCAAGCGTGATTGAAAGGGCAACTTTTCAATAAAAGCTAAGGATCATAACGATTGAAAGTACAGCTGTTTAACAGCTTTAATAAGGATGTTCGCATC
>NZ_JBHTCO010000040.1:0-58010 GCF_042665295.1 Scopulibacillus cellulosilyticus | reverse complement strand
TGGATGCGAACATCCTTATTAAAGCTGTTAAACAGCTGTACTTTCAATCGTTATGATCCTTAGCTTTTATTGAAAAGTTGCCCTTTCAATCACGCTTGGCTTTTGTTTAGTTTTCAAGGTACAATCTTTTAATTTTTAACAAATCGCCCATCAGCGACTTTATTATTATATCAAGTGTTTCTCGTTTTGTCAACAACTTTTTTTGCAATGCTTTGTTACATCCTTTAAAAGCGACGCAATTAATAATAACACCGACAAAAACAACTGTCAACAACTTTTTTCATAGTACTTATCTTCATTTGAAACAGCGCTTTTTATAATATCACCATGTATTACCTTCGTCAATAGACTTTTTATTATTTTTTTTATATGAACGCATATACTTTATACAATCCTGATGAGAAGCAAAACGGCGAAGAATCTTATATAAAATTTGATAACGCTCCTCCATTGCGCGTTTGACTATATGGTTGAGATTTTTATCATTTAAATCAAAAAGAAGCTCTTCTAATTCCCTCTTAATTAAGTATTCTATTTCAATTATTTCTTTTTCTAAAAATAATGCACCGATCATATCATCACCTCTAAATAAGCCTACAAAAACAATTATTACCGAACTTCACGGGTTTTATGAATCAAACAAAGATATGGAGCATATCCAGTCCAACTCGGCCATAAAATGGTACAAACATTGTTTTTGCGTAAGGAGGAAGCCTATGCGGTTATGGGTATTAAACGGCAGAAGAATAAAGAAAGCGTTATTTATTGTTGTGACAGCTTTCTTTGCCGCCCTTATAGCTTTTGTTCAAAATCAGGAAACAACTGTTTTTTCCACATCCCAAGGCCCTAAAGCTTTATCAAAAGTAAAAACTGATCAAAAACAGCTCGCTCTGACCTTTGATATTAATTGGGGTGAAGTACAGGTTGAAGCTATATTAAATACTCTAAAGGAAGAAGGGGTAAAAGCAACTTTTTTTGTCTCTGGCGAATGGGCGGAACGTCATAAAGATATCATAGAAAAAATGAAAAAATACGGTTTCCAAATAGAATCTCATGGATTAAAGCATAAACACTACACAGATTTAAAACCTGAGGAAGTAAGGAAAGATATCCTTTTGGCTAATGAGGCTATTAAAAAAGCAAGCGGAGAGTCTCCCGCTTTGATTCGTCCTCCATATGGCAGCATTAATAAAGATATATTAAAAACAGCATCCCGTTTGAATCAACAAGTCATTCTTTGGAGTGTTTACCCTCAGGATGCAGAAAATCCAGGTTATAGGAGCATCGCTTCTTATGTGATAGAGCATAGTAAACGCGGCGACATCATTCGTCTTCATGCCTCAGATTCAGCAAAACAAACAATGAAGGCTCTGCCTCTCATTATTGAAAACTTACAGAATGAAGGTTATTCTTTCGTTACCTTGTCCACTCTTATTTCAGATTCCAAAGTAAAAACAAACCTTATTGAATAATCTATCAGCCAAAAGGGACTAAAGATCAAAATATCTTTAGTCCCTTTTAGCTGTCATTTATTAGGTTTTCTGAATTAAACGGTGCAATATGAGTACTTGGTATGCGTTGCATATGACAAGGGTTACGCCCATTATCCAAATCCAGCGCAAATCATTAGGTTTCAAAACAGGCAGCCATTCAATGACTGTCACAACAAACATAAAAAAGAGCGTAGGGATAAAAGCATAACGATTGGTTTCTTGTTTTTTCCATAAGGCAATAAATAAACTAACAATCAAAAGAGCCAGCGGTAAAATAAAAAAGGTAAAAATACTTTGGTGTTTGCCCCCGAAAGCTTGGTAACGAAAATAAACAAGATCAAAAAATATAAAAAGGATAAATACGAGCTGGACTTTGGACCATAACGAAGCTGAACCGAACATGCCCAGGCCAATCCGATGAATTGTAAGGTAAGCAAAAAAACCCATCTGGCTTAAAATACTAAAGAGACAACCCGTTCCGAATAGTGTGAGTAAACTGACAATGAAATTCAAAATTTTACCGTCGAAAATAGTATCGGTATAACTTCGCCATTCAACAAGATAACCTATAACTAGTCCGGCTGCCCCGCCAATGATTAGAGTCGTAAAAAAAAGCGACACCCATTTTCTAATATTCACACTGTTCCCTCCGCATCTTCCCGCCAATGATTTACTATTATAATTTAATTTTACCAACGGCCATTTAAAAAGCCAATAACCTTAGGAGTCAAATGTATAAATCACCACTATCTTCACATATTAATAAAGAAAACTTAGTTGGTAACAAGCCTAATATTGAATAAATTATCGCAAGGGAGTGAAACTCCATGCCTAAAGCTGTTCTAATTTTTATTTTTAGCGGATTCTTATTATTAATGGGCGGTTGCGCATCTCAACAAGCTGCCGAAGGAAGTCAGCCTAATTATCAGGAAACGAAAAAAATGTTTGTTGATTTATTAAAAACTGACGAAGGCAAAAAAGCCATTCAAGATGTTCTGCAAGATCCAAAAGTTAAACAACAGCTTGTTTTTAATCAAGACTTTGTAAAAGAAACAATTGCTAAAACATTGACTTCTAAAGAAGGCAAAGAGTATTGGGAGAAATTATTTTCCGATCCTAAATTTAAAAAAGATTTAGCTAAAACAATGCAGCAACAAAATGAAACGATATTGAAACAGATGATGAATGATCCATCTTATCAACAAATGATGATGAATATATTAAAAGCGCCAAAAATGCAAAGCCAATATCTTGATCTTATGAAAACAAAACCATACCGGGACCAAATGCAAAAGGTCGTAACTGAAACTCTTTCCAGTCCGCTTATGGCCTCACAATTATCTGATGCTATAAATAAAGCTGTCCAGGATCAATTGAAAAAAGGCAGCAGCCAGCAAGGCGGCGGGCAGGGCGGAAAAACACAACAACAAGGTGGAAAATAAATCTCCCGGTTAGGGGAGATTTATTTTATTTTATCTTTTTATTTTTTAAAGTTTTTCTATGACCTTTTTTGCAATATCCAAATAAACTTGTCCAACCCGGTGATCAGCAGCGTAAACCGACGGTGCAAAAACATCCTGTTGTTCATCAGGCTGCTCAAGAGGGATTTGTCCTAATAATTCAGTCCCAAGCGCTTCACTTAATTTTTCTCCGCCGCCTTGACCGAAGATATGTTCAATTTCTCCTGTCTTCTTGCTTTCATAGTAAGACATATTTTCAATAACACCAAGGATTTCATGTTCTGTTTTAATCGCCATCGCACCAGCCCGTGCTGCAACAAACGCCGCTGTAGGATGAGGTGTTGTGACAATGATTTCCTTAGAATGCGGAATCATTGTATGAACATCCATGGCTACATCCCCTGTTCCAGGAGGTAAATCTAAAATAAGGTAATCAAGTTCTCCCCAATCAACTTCGCTAAAGAAATTGTTTAACATTTTACCAAGCATAGGCCCCCGCCAAATAACTGGTGAATTATCCTCAACAAAGAATCCCATTGAAATAACTTTAACGCCAAATCTTTCAACAGGAATAATCCGCTTTCCTTCAACTTTTGGCCGGCTTTCTATCCCCATCATGTCTGGAACGCTGAATCCGTATATATCAGCATCCACAATGCCGACCTTTTTACCGAGTCTTTCAAGTGCAACAGCTAAATTAACTGAAACAGTTGATTTACCTACACCGCCTTTACCGCTGGCGATAGCAATAAAAGTTGTTTTACTGTTCTTGGATAATAACGATGGCCCTGATTCCGAGAAGCCGCCTGCTTTTTCAATTTCATCTTCTGACAGCGCTTCAAATCTTAATCCTACTGATTCTGCACCATTTTGTTTTAATTTATAAACAATTTCCTGCTGAACTTTCATTTGCTCTGCTGTATTAATTTTCGCTAAAGCAACTTTCAAACTGACAAAAGTATCTTTGATTTTTATTTCCCGAATACCGTTTGTCTCAATAATGCTTTTATGTAAATGCGGATCCTTAACTGTATTAAGGATTTCAATAACCTGATCTTTTGTAATCATTACAGTATTTAACCTCCCACGAATTCAATGTCAAATTCAGTATATCAAACTTGTTTAATAATTCATAAAGAAAAACTTACCGTTTGGCAATATGCAGATAAATAAGAGGCCAATTTGTTTAGAAAAACTGTAAAGGAAAAACCTCCTGTTAGGAGGTTACTTAAGAGGTGCCTTCTCATTAGTAAAATACCTCATAATCCCATGATATATAGAAACGGCCACTTTTTTCTGATAATCATTTGTTTCAAGAAGCCTGCGCTCTTCTGAATGAGATAAAAAACCAATTTCAACGAGTGAAGCTGGTACATTCACCTTTTTAAGTAAATAGACATGTTCAATGGGCCTTGCATAGCGGTTCGTGTTCGTTAATTGAATCCGTAAAGAATCTTGAATAAACCTAGCCATTTTTTCATTTTCTTCAGATTTAGGATGATAAAACGTTTGTGCGCCCCGCCATTTCGGAGAAGGTATTGCATTTAAATGAATACTGATTACGGCGTCAGCATCTGAGTTCTTTATAAATTCCGCACGTCTTTGAAGATCTTGCGTTTTTCTTTGACTTAGCCCTTTCTTACCCTCATCAGCCAAATCCGTATCATGCTCCCTTGTCATTAGAACCAGCGCCCCTGATTCCTGTAAGTAATCACGCAGATGCTTAGCTACACTTAGTGCAACTTTTTTTTCTTTTAAATCACCGCCTTCAGCCCCTCCGTCAGGGCCGCCATGGCCAGGATCAATGACAATGACTTTTCCGGAAAGGGGCAGGTGCCAACTTGACCAAGAATGCCTTTGTAATATTTCGTAATTAATAAAAGCAATTAGTAAAATAATGCCAAGTATTAATAATAACCGCTTGACCCATTTTCTCCCCATGATATTCCCTCCGTCACGCGCCTAATGTCTTGTTTGATACATCATATGGGACAAGAGAGAAAATTATGAGAGGTTGTTTAAATAGGCCTGAAAAAGTATGATGTGCTGTTGTTTAATGTCAAATGCCTCGCTGTTTTTAACTGCAAGGCAGAAAAAAATTTTTCTTTAAAATTAACGGATTTCATTTATACCTTGTTGTTAAAAATTAATGAAGCCGTAAACGGTATCTCCGTACGGTCGCTTCAAAGCCTTCCTTCCACCAATAATATAAATAGGACTCACAAGCCATATAAACTGATTCATTGACCATATCATCTGTATAAAGCCAGAACATCCAAAAATCATAAAAGTCATCAAGCAGCGTCTTAAAACGTTTCTGACTGCGGTAATACACCGTCTCAAGCGTTTCCCCGTAGTAACCAAACCGCCCGTAGGAAGCGCCTAATAAGAAAGACTCTACCGCATAATCCAAGCACATATCAGTGATTGTTTGCTGATAAGCGACAATGGGCTTCATAAACTGATCGAATGTGTCATGAATCATGTTTTCTATTTGTAGAAGGGATAATTCCTGCAATGTTTTTCTTTCAAAATCGAGTTGTTTACATCTATATTTTTCCGTAAAATTCATAACTACAGCCATAATAGCCGCCCCCTTTCTATGTTAGCTTCTGACAAGAGGCGTCTTAAAATGCTAACAGCTTTTCCCATCCACAGTTCACGGGGTCAGACCCCGTGAACTGTGGATAATTAATAAAAAAGCGCGCAAAAAAGCCCCGATAACCGATCGGGGCTTTCTGACGATAATAATATTAACGTTTTGAGAATTGCGGTGCACGACGAGCACCTTTAAGTCCGTATTTCTTACGTTCTTTCATACGTGGGTCACGAGTTAAGAAACCTGCACGCTTAAGGCCTGAACGATATTCAGGATCAGCTTGCAGAAGCGCACGGGCAACTCCGTGGCGGACAGCGCCTGCTTGGCCTGTAAAACCGCCGCCCTTAACGTTTACAAGAACATCATATTTACCTTCTGTTTCAGTTTCAACTAAAGGTTGTTTGATGATAGCGCGAAGTGTTTCAAGGTTAAAATAATCATCTATGCTGCGGCCGTTAATGACAATTTTGCCATCTCCGGGTACAAGTCTTACACGAGCGACAGAATGCTTACGACGGCCAGTGCCGTAGTATTGTACTTGTGCCAATTCAAACCCTCCTTAATCAATTATCCGCGAAGTTCGTAAACTTCAGGTTTTTGTGCTTGGTGTGGATGTTCGTTTCCAGCGTATACATGCAGCTTCTTAGCCATTTGACGTCCAAGGCTGTTGTGAGGAAGCATGCCTTTAATTGTTCTTTCTAACATTTCACGTGAACGTGTTTCACGCATTTCGTATGCAGTGCGTTCTTTAAGTCCGCCTGGATGACCTGAGTGTCTGTAGTATTTTTTATCTGATAACTTATTGCCTGTTAAATGAACTTTGTTTGCATTGATGATGATGACGTGGTCACCAGTGTCAACATGCGGTGTGTAAATAGGCTTATGTTTGCCGCGAAGAACAGCAGCAACTTCACTTGCAAGGCGGCCTAGAGTTTGGCCTTCTGCATCAATAACGTACCATTTGCGCTCAACTTCTTGCGCTTTTGCCATATACGTTGTACGCACGATGTTCCCTCCTCAATCTTCTTCTTTTCATTGTCAATCATTTCATCTATATTACGACCATAATTATCGGGGCTAATAGTGGTCTTAATTAGAAATGCCAAATCATATAATATAATACATTTGGTATAATGTCAAGCTGTCATTTTTAGTAAGACACTTGCCACATGATAAGTCCATGGGCCGGAGCCGTTTTAGGTGCTGCTCTTCTGTCCCTTTTCAGAAGAATGGCCTTTATTTCTGAAGGAGCTAATTTATTTAAACCGACTTCAATTAAAGTACCGGTCATAATCCTCACCATTTGATATAAAAAACCTTCCCCTTTTACAGCAATGACCACTTCATCATTTTCAACAAAAATGTCCATACTGTAAATGGTTCTCACTTTATCCTTTACTGAGGTATTCGTTGCACAAAATGATGTAAAATCATGGGTCCCGATAAAATAACTGCATGCTTCTCTCATTTTGCTTAAATCAAGGTCTTCAGGTAAATGATAAGTATACAGCCTGCGAAACATATCTGGTTCTTGTGACGTTAATATCCGGTAATGATATTCCTTTTCCCTTACATCAAAACGGGCATGAAAATCAGAAGCCGCAATTTCAGCCCGGCGTATAAAAATGTCATTTGGCAATTGACCGTTTAATGCTCTTATCCAATTTGGTTCCGGAATAGACAGGGGCGAATCAAAGTGAAAAACCTGAGCTCTTGCATGGACTCCCGCATCTGTTCGTCCCGACGAAGTTATTTTCATTGGCTGCCCTTTATGAATACGGGATAATGCTGCCTCTATTTCACCTTGAACGGTCCTTTTCTCAGGTTGCACCTGATATCCCGAAAAATTCGTACCATCGTATGAAGTTGTGCATTTAATTCTTGCCATGATATGTTCTCCTCTAATTTCGGAATATAACAAGCACAGCGGTCAATATAAGCAAAAGAATGATGACCCCCGTATCTTTTGCCGTCCACTTTAATACTCTGAGTCTGGTACGTCCTTTGTCGCCACGGTAGCCTCTTGCTTCCATAGCCATAGCAAGTTCTTCAGCGCGTTTAAAGGCACTTACAAATAAAGGGACAAGCAGAGGAATAATCGCTTTTATACGGCTTTTCAGCGAGCCTGATGTAAAATCTGAGCCTCTTGCTGATTGTGCCTTCATAATTTTTTCTGTTTCTTCTAATAATGTTGGTATAAACCTTAATGAGATAGACATCATCAAGGCAAATTCATGAATAGGGAGCTTCATTTTCTTTAAAGGTCCTAATAAAATTTCAATCCCGTCCGTAATATCAATTGGTGTTGTTGTCAATGTCAATAACGTCGTCAAAACTATGATGGCTAATAACCTAATTGATATAAATAAACCTTGGACAAGCCCGCCTTTATAAATATGGAGCCAGCCGATACTAAACAGAAGATCGCCTTGTTGTGTAAAAAGTACATTTAAAATAAAAGTAAAAATAATAATGATTATAATAGCTTTTAAGCCTCGGTAAATAAAGCGTATCGGTACTTTTGACAATAAAACGCCTATCAATGAAAACAATACAACGAATCCATAAGTTAACCAATTATTAGCAAGAAAGATGATAACGACAAATATAAGAATAGAAATTAATTTAGAACGCGGGTCAAGCCGGTGAATCATCGATTGTCCAGGGACATATTGACCAATAATAATGTTAAACACGGGCACCCTTCTCCCTTCCCTGCGCCAGCATCTCGACAATCTTTGCCGCAGTTTCCGGGATAGAAAATACAGGCGTACCTATACCGACTTGGCAGCGCTCGTCCAACTTGGTTAGAAACTTTATCGTTTCAGGAACATCTAACCCAAGGGATTGCAATTTTTCTATTTGTGAAAAAATGACCTCCGGCTTATCTTTCATGACTACTTGGCCGCTGTCCATAACCATGACTTCATCAGAATAAAAAGCCGCATCATCCATGCTGTGCGTGACCATAATCGTTGTCAGCGATCTTTCCCGATGAAGTTTCATAAAAAGGGACAGCATATCATTTCTGCCCATAGGATCAAGTCCGGCTGTCGGTTCATCTAAAATAATAACTTCCGGTTCAACCGCTAAAACACCGGCAATAGCGACACGCCGCATTTGGCCTCCGCTTAAATCAAATGGGGACCGGCTTAAAAGGCTGTCCGGGAGACCAACCAGCTCAATAGCTTCACGTGCTTTCCGCTTAGCTTCTTCCTCGGAGATCCCAAAATTCATCGGACCAAAACATATATCCTTTTCCACCGTTTCTTCAAACAATTGGTGTTCAGGGTATTGAAAGACCAGACCCACCCGTTTCCTTAAGGAAGTCAGCTTGGGCTTTTTTTCATCAGCTTTAATGGTGATGTCTCCAACTGTTATTTCCCCTTTTGCGGGTTTAAGCAGCCCATTAATATGTTGTATAAATGTTGATTTGCCCGAGCCTGTATGACCAATAATTGATAGAAATGTTCCGGATTTAATTTGCACATTAATATCTTTTAATGCAATTCGTTCGAATGGTGTTTTTGGATTGTACAAATGTGTTAAATCTTTGACCGTAATGTCCATAATTCCTCCACCAGCTCTTCTTGAAACAAGGCATTATCCGATAAAGGAAATCCTTGTTTTTGCAGCTGCTGCCTTAATTTAATTGTAAAAGGCAAGTCCAGACCAACATCTTCTAATAATTTTGTTGTTTTAAAAATGTCCCGCGGTGAACCTTGATCCAAAATTTCACCGTGATTCATAACAAGAATCCTGTCTGAATAAATGGCTTCTTCTAAATCGTGGGTAATAGAAATAACAGTAACACCATATTCTTTATTTAAATCACGCATTGTATGAATAATTTCATTTCTTCCTTCTGGATCAAGCATTGATGTGGCTTCATCTAAAATGATGATGGATGGTTTTAAGGCAATGATTCCGGCAATAGCAACTCTTTGCTTTTGCCCGCCCGATAAACGATGCGGTTCCTGCTGGGCAAAACCTTCCATTTTCACTTGTTTCAAAGCATTATCCAGGCGAATTAACATTTCTTCGCGAGGGACACCGTGGTTCTCCATGCCAAAAGCAACATCATCTCTGACGGTTGTCCCTACAAATTGATTATCAGGGTTTTGGAATACCATGCCTACTTGCCGGCGAATTTCCCAAATGCTCTCTTCATCACTTGTATCTAAACGATTAACGAGAACTGAACCTTTTTCAGGCAATAATAATCCATTAAGGCATTTTGCTAATGTTGACTTCCCGGAACCATTGTGTCCTATAATGGAAAGCCATTCTCCCTGATTAACAAACATACTGACACCATTGATGGTCCATTGATCTCCGTCATTATAACGAAAAAACAAATCATTAACTTCAATAATTTTATCCATGGCAATTTTTAACTCCTGGATGAATTATATAAATAAAAAAAGGGCAAAGAAGCAGGTCCATCACATGACCCGCTCCGCCCTTTTTATTACACATTATACTAATTCGATAATAGCCATCTCGGCGTTATCACCGCGGCGAGGGCCAAGCTTTAATACACGCGTATATCCGCCTTGACGCTCTTCGTAACGAGTTGCAATATCATCAAAAAGCTTTTGTAAAGCTTTTTGTCCTGATTCATTATCAGCTACCTCATTACGTACAAAAGATGCGGCTTGGCGGCGAGCATGAAGATCTCCACGCTTGCCTAATGTAATAAGCTTTTCAACGATAGAACGAAGCTCTTTAGCTTTTGCATGAGTCGTTTCAATTCTTTCATTAATAATAAGGTCTGTTGCTAAATCACGGAACAATGCTTTACGTGCAGCGGAGTCACGTCCCAACTTTGCGTATGCCATGAAGTTCCCCTCCTTTTGCAATCATCTTAGTTTCTTTTTTGCGCAAAAAAGAAAGCGAAATTGCCGTCTATTCTTCTTTCCTTAAACCTAGGCCTAAATCAGCCAGCTTCTCTTGAACTTCTTCAAGAGATTTGCGGCCAAGATTTCTAACCTTCATCATATCTTCTTCTGATTTCTGGGTTAGCTCTTGCACCGTGTTAATACCTGCACGCTTTAAACAATTATAAGAGCGGACAGATAAATCGAGTTCTTCAATTGTCATTTCAAGAACTTTCTCTTTTTGGTCTTCTTCTTTTTCAACCATAATTTCTGCATTTTGGGCTTGATCTGTTAAACCAACAAATATGTTTAGATGTTCGTTTAATATCTTAGCTCCTAGTGAAACAGCCTCTTCAGGTCGAATACTTCCGTCAGTCCAAACATCGAGGGTTAATTTGTCAAAGTTCGTTACTTGACCGACACGTGTATTCTCTACTTGATAGTTAACCCTTGATACCGGCGTATAAATGGAATCAATAGGAATGACGCCAATAGGCAGATCCTCTTGATTATTTCCTTCCGCAGGTACATAACCACGACCTTTTTTAGCTTGCATTTTCAAATGAAAACGAGCTCCAGCCGATAGTGTCGCTATTTCAAGTTCAGGGTTAAGGATTTCAACATCACTGTCGTGGATGATGTCTGCAGCCGTAACTTTGCCTTCTTTTTGTACATCAATCTCCAGCGTTTTTTCCTCTTCGGAATAAATTTTCATCGCCAGCTTTTTGATGTTAAGAATAATCGCTGTGACATCTTCCACAACACCTTCAATAGTCGAAAACTCATGTAAGACAGTATCAAACTGAACGGTATTAACAGCTGCACCTGGGAGGGATGATAGCAATATCCGACGCAAGGAATTTCCTAATGTAGTCCCGTACCCACGTTCAAGCGGTTCAACGACAAATTTGCCATAAGTTGCATCGTCGCTGATTTCAACCGTTTCGATCTTTGGCTTTTCGATTTCAATCATCCAACAAAACCCTCCTTCAAAACGTCGAAACTTCGGTTAGATCAATCTAACCGAAATTTCCCGCACAATTCCCATAGGGCATACGGTATAAGCTTTATTTAAACAAAGCTGTCTCGTCCATAATTACGAATAATAACCATTATAGTCAATTATATTAAATTTATACGTGAAAATCTTAGACGCGACGACGTTTTGGCGGACGGCAGCCGTTATGAGGCACTGGAGTTACATCACGAATAGCTGTAACTTCTAGTCCAACAGCTTGAAGCGCACGAATTGCAGCTTCACGTCCTGCTCCTGGTCCTTTAACGGAAACTTCAATAGTTTTCATGCCGTTTTCCATTGCTGCTTTACCAGCAGTTTCAGCAGCAGTTTGTGCAGCAAATGGCGTTGATTTACGGGAACCTTTAAAACCTAAACCACCTGCACTTGCCCAAGTAACAGCATTACCGTGAGGGTCAGTAATCGTAACAATAGTGTTATTGAAAGTTGAACGAATGTGTGCAATACCACTTTCTATATGCTTTTTCACACGACGTTTACGGCTGCGGTTATCTCTGCGTTTAACCATAAGTCAGAAAACCTCCTTTTCTATTTTTTCTTATTAGCCATCGTACGGCGTGGACCTTTACGCGTACGTGAATTGTTTTTTGTATTTTGACCGCGAACTGGAAGACCACGGCGGTGACGAATGCCCCTGTACGAGCCGATTTCGATTAGACGTTTAATGTTAAGAGAAACTTCACGGCGAAGGTCGCCCTCAACTTTATAACGGTCGACAACTTCACGGATTCGTGTTAATTCTTCTTCTGTAAGATCGCGAACACGAGTTTCCTCAGAAACGTTTGCTTCTTTAAGGATTTCTTGTGCAGTTGTTTTACCAATACCATAGATATATGTTAAAGAGATAACGATGCGTTTTTCTCTTGGGATATCGATACCTGCGATACGTGCCATAAATTAAAACACCTCCCTCGTTTAACCTTGTTTTTGTTTATGCTTAGGATTTTCGCAAATGACCATAACTTTGCCTTTACGGCGAATAACTTTGCATTTTTCACAGATTGGTTTAACTGATGGTCTCACCTTCACTGCTAAAACCTCCCTATAACGCGAAACGTTACTTGTGTCTAAAAGTAATCCGTCCGCGAGATAAATCGTACGGCGATAATTCTACCGTAACTTTGTCTCCAGGTAAAATTCGAATGTAATGCATGCGAATCTTTCCCGAAACGTGAGCAAGTATCTTATGACCATTCTCTAGTTCAACACGGAACATTGCATTTGGCAGAGGTTCGATAACTGTACCTTCCACCTCAATGACATCTTCCTTAGCCATCCACTGACTCACCCTTCCTCAGGTCACTGACTTTTTCATTTAAAAACTTTGATAGTGCAAAACGCAACTTTCCATTAGTGACACGTCCGGTTTCAAGAATGCTGTTCTGTACTTCAGCCGAAACGTATTGTTCAAATTCAAGATGAGTGATATTTTTCCTTTTTGCCTTATCAAACTTTCGTTTATCACCATCGGCAATCTCAACAAAACGGCTGTTAACGATTCTTACAATAACACAGTATTTACCTGCATCCCTGCCCTTTAAAACACGAACAATTTGTCCGGGTATGGGAATTGAATCTGACTCGCTTACCAATCAATCATCACCTTCACTTAAGGCTGTCATGATTTCATAGCCGTCTTCAGTAATCGCAACAGGCAGTTTACTTTGGGAAACTCCCGAGAATATGACTAATTGAATCATAGACTTCATCAATATGCTGATTACCATCAATCGTACGTAAATAGCCTTTGTCTCTGTAAAAATCAAGAAGTGTTTTTTGCTGCTTTATATTTACTTCTAACCGCGCACTCACTGTTTCTTCACTATCATCAGCACGCTGCTTTAATTCACCGCCGCACTTATCACATTTACCAGGTTCTTTTGGCGGATTGAACTCAACGTGGTAAGTGGCTCCACAGTTAGAACAAACACGGCGGCCGGTCAGACGTTTTAAAAGCTTATTTTGATCTACATCAATATAGAGAACAGCATCTATATGACGATCGCTATCTGACATGATTTGTTCTAAGGCTTCGGCTTGGGCAACCGTTCTAGGAAAACCATCAAGCAAAAAGCCTTTCTTGCAATCATCTTTGCCTAAACGTTCGCGAACAATACCTATTGTGACTTCATCCGGAACAAGGTTACCAGCATCCATATAAGACTTTGCCTTTTGTCCGAGTTCTGTACCCTCTTTAATAGCTGAACGAAACATATCACCAGTGGAAATGTGCGGTAAACCATAGTTTTCAACGATTCGTTCTGCTTGAGTGCCTTTGCCTGCACCGGGTAGTCCCATCAATATGAGGTTCATTCTACCCCTCCAAACTCGTTCAGTGTTGTTCATAAGCTACGAAGATTTTACTGCCTTTTAATAAATCCCTTGTAATTTCGTTTCACTAATTGACTTTCAATTTTTTTCATTGTGTCAAGAGCAACCCCTACTACAATCAAAAGACTCGTTCCGCCGATCTGGATAGTAGCAGGCAGCTTTGCAATGTTGGCAAACAACATCGGTAAGATAGCGATGATAGCCAAGAAAATTGAACCAACAAGTGTCAGCCGATATAAAATACGCGTCACGTACTTCTCTGTATTACGTCCCGGTCTAATACCCGGAATGTAACCGCCTTGTTTCTTCAAATTATCCGCCATTTTCTCCGGATTAACTTGAACAAACGTATAAAAATAGGTAAAGGCAATAATCAGTAATGCATAAATAATCATGCCAGTTACCGTTGTATAGTTAAAGGTGTTGATAACCCACCTTGTAAAAGCATTTGACGGAAAAAATCTAGCAACCGTAGACGGTGTAATCATAAGAGATATAGCAAAAATAACAGGTATAACTCCCGCAGCATTTACTTTAATCGGCAAATGCGTTGATTCACCAGCGTAAGTGTTTCTTCCTACGGTTCGTTTCGCATATTGTATAGGCAGCTTCCTTACGCCCTGTTGGACAAAGATTGTACCTACAACAATAATTAATACGGCTAGTAAGATAACCAACAATGTGACGATTTGCAAGAATATGTTGCTGGCATGTTCAAATCGCTGAGCATAGATTTGGTTAATGCTCGTTGGTATCCGAGCAACAATACCAGCAAAAATAATGATTGATATGCCGTTACCCACCCCGTATGCGGTAATTTGTTCACCTAACCACATTAAAAAGGTCGTTCCAGCCGTCAATACAAGCGCAACTAATAGATAAGTTAAAATACTAGGATTTTCTATAAGACCAGGAAACTGGGCATTAAAACCGATTGACAAACCAATCGCTTGTATAAATCCTAGAATAACTGTTCCATAGCGGGTGACTTGGGTAATTTTCTTTCTGCCCATTTCACCTTGCTTTGACCACTCTGTAAACTTAGGGACAACATCCATCTGCAAAAGCTGCATAATGATGGATGCTGTGATATAAGGCATAATTCCCATTGCCAGAATGGAAAAATGCTGCAAGGCGCCGCCGCCAAATGTATTCAAAAAGCCGAAGACACTTGAGCCATTAAACTTAATGACATCACTGTTAACATTCGGAACTGGAATAAATGTTCCAATCCGAAATACAATCAGCATCAACAGCGTGAATATCACTTTGCGGCGTATTTCACGCACGCGCACAATGTTGGAGATCAATGAAAACATTAGATCACCTCAGTTTTTCCGCCAGCCGCCTCAATTGCTTCTTTGGCAGAAGCAGAAAATTTATGAGCTTTTACAGTTAACTTTGTTTCAAGTTTTCCGTTGCCAAGAATTTTGACCCCATCATTTAATTTACTAATGATGCGTTGTTCCAATAGAAGCTCAGGTGTTACTTCCGTTCCCTCTTCGAACCGGTTTAAAGTATCAACATTAACAATTGCATACTCTTTTCTTGTAGGGTTAGTGAAACCGCGTTTAGGCAGTCTTTGAATAAGAGGCATTTGTCCGCCTTCAAATCCAGGACGTACACCGCCGCCTGAACGGGACTTTTGGCCTTTTTGACCGCGTCCGGAAGTTTTACCAAGACCTGAACCATAACCGCGTCCTACACGTTTGCGGGAAGAACGGGAACCTTCAGCAGGTTTTAATTCATGGAGTTTCATAATGGCACCTCCTCAATCAGTTTTTTACTCGTTAATTTCCTTTACATTTAAAAGGTGAGATACCTTATTAATCATACCGCGAATAGCAGCATTATCTTCATGAACAACAGTTTGGTTAGTCTTCTTAAGACCAAGTGTTCTAACTGTAATACGTTGATCTTGCGGACGACCAATCACACTGCGTTTGAGGGTAATTTCAAGTTGTTTAGCCATTTTATTTCCCTCCTTATCCTAACAATTCTTCTACAGTTTTACCACGTAGTTTTGCAACATCTTCGGCACGTTTAAGATTCTTAAGACCTTGAACAGTTGCGCGAACCATGTTTGTTGGATTGTTGGAACCAAGGGATTTAGATAAAATATCGCCTACACCAGCAAGTTCAAGCACCGCACGGACAGGGCCTCCTGCAATAATTCCTGTACCTTCGGAAGCAGGTTTTAAAAGAACACTGCCTGCACCATATTTACCGATAATTTCATGCGGTATAGATGTATTAACGATAGGTACGCTAAACATATCTTTCTTAGCAGCTTCGATAGCCTTGCGGATTGCATCAGGCACTTCTTGAGCTTTACCTGTTCCGAAGCCTACATTCCCTTTTTTGTCGCCAACTACAACAAGTGCAGCAAAACGGAAACGGCGACCGCCTTTAACTACTTTAGCTACACGGTTAATCGCAACAACGCGCTCTTCCAACTCTGATTTATTTCGCTCATTAGTTTGCATGGATTTCCCTCCTTTATTAGAATTTAAGTCCTGCTTCACGCGCACCATCAGCTAGTGCTTTAATGCGGCCATGATATAAGTAACCGCCTCTGTCAAAAATAACAGTGTCGTAACCTTTTTCTAACGCACGCTTGGCGATAAGTTCGCCAACTTTTTTAGCTGCATCAATATTGCCGCCTTTATCAAGGGCAAGTTCCTTATCAACAGTTGAAGATGAAACGATTGTTTTACCTTCTTCGTCATTGATAAGTTGTGCATAAATATGCTTTGATGAGCGGAAAACATTCAAACGCGGACGTTCATTTGTACCGAACACACGACGGCGCACGTGTTGATGTCTTTTTTTACGCACAGCATTTTTATCTTGCTTTGTGATCATTAGTCAGTCACTCCCTTCTGCTAACTAATTTCTATTTACCTGTTTTACCTTCTTTACGACGTACATATTCATTTTCGTAACGAATACCTTTTCCTTTGTAAGGTTCAGGTTTGCGAACGGCACGAATGTTGGATGCAACAGCTCCGACACGTTCTTTATCGATACCTTTAACACTAACTTTGGTATTACCTTCTACATCTATTTCAATACCTTCTTCAGGTACAATTTCAACAGGGTGAGAGTAGCCAACATTAAGAATAAGATTTTTACCTTGCTTGCTGGCACGATAACCAACACCGATAAGTTCAAGTTTCTTTTCGTAGCCTTTTGTTACACCAGTCACCATGTTATTGATGATACTGCTTGTTGTTCCATGAAGAGAACGGTGCTCCTTAGAATCAGAAGGACGTTCAACCTTAATTTCGTTTTCTTCTTGTTTGATGATCATATCAGGATGAAAAGTGCGAGATAATTCGCCTTTCGGTCCTTTGACCTTAACATGGTTACCATCAATAGTTACTGTAACATCACTTGGCACTACAGTAGGTCTTAAACCAACACGAGACATCGTGACACCTCCATTCTTTCCTTAAAAATTACCATACATATGCTAGGACTTCGCCGCCCACTTGTTGCTGGCGAGCTTCTTTATCAGTAAGAATGCCTTTGGAAGTAGAAACAATCGCAATACCAAGTCCGCCAAGAACACGCGGTACTTCGTCAGCTTTTGCATATACTCTAAGACCAGGCTTACTAATACGTTTAAGTCCAGTTATGACACGTTCTTTATTAGCACCGTACTTTAAGAAAATACGGATCATGCCTTGCTTGTTATCCTCGATATATTCAACATCTTTAATAAAG
This sequence comes from Scopulibacillus cellulosilyticus, assembly GCF_042665295.1. Lineage (NCBI taxonomy): Bacteria > Bacillati > Bacillota > Bacilli > Caryophanales > Sporolactobacillaceae > Scopulibacillus > Scopulibacillus cellulosilyticus. Next base: position 40,482 of record NZ_JBHTCO010000040.1, on the reverse strand, counting down.
CCTTCACGCTTTAGTATTTCGGCAATTTCTTTTTTGACTCTTGATCCAGGCAATACCAATTGTCCATGACGAACAGTATTTGCATTTCTTATACGAGTCAGCATATCCGCAATTGGATCTGTCATGACCATTCAAATGACCTCCTTCCCTTAACTTTGGGGTTTACCAACTAGCTTTCTTTACGCCAGGGATTTGTCCTTTATAAGCAAGTTCACGGAAACAAATTCTGCACAATTTAAATTTACGTAGAACAGAATGAGGACGTCCACAGCGTTCACAGCGAGTATATTCTTGTACTTTAAACTTTTTAGCCCGCTTTTGCTTAGCGATCATTGACTTTTTAGCCAAGACTGTCCCTCCTTAAAATCGTTTTATTTTGCAAATGGCATTCCAAGAAGCCTTAACAGTTCATAAGCTTCTTCGTCTGTATTTGCTGTCGTTACGATAACGATATCCATACCGCGCACTTTGTTAACTTTATCATAATCAACTTCAGGAAAAATTAATTGTTCACGAATCCCCAGTGTATAGTTGCCGCGGCCATCAAATGCTTTCTTAGAAACACCGCGGAAGTCACGTACACGTGGCAAAGATACAGAAACTAGTTTATCCAAGAAGTCATACATGCGTTCGCTGCGAAGAGTAACCTTTGTACCAATCGGCATGCCTTCACGCAATTTGAAACCTGCGATAGATTTCTTTGCACGAGTAATAACTGGTTTTTGACCAGCAATAGCTGTTAATTCTTCAACAGCATTATCCAATGCTTTGGAGTTTTGTACTGCGTCACCAACACCCATGTTAATGACAACTTTTTCAATAGCAGGCACTTGCATAATGGATGAGTAATTGAACTTTTCCATAAGTGCCGGTACCACTTCATTTTTATACTTTTCTTTGAAACGGCTCATGTGTGTTACCTCCTTTCAAAGATGACATTATTTATCTAAAGCTTCACCTGATTTTTTTGCGATGCGAACTTTTTTACCGTTTTCTGTTTTATAACCTACACGAGTTGGTTCATTTGTTTTTGGATCTAAAGGCATTACATTAGAAGCATGAATCGGAGCTTCTTGATCAATAATTCCGCCTTGCGGATTCATTTGGGTTGGCTTAGAGTGTTTTTTTACGATGTTCACTCCTTCAACAAGCACTCGATTCTTTGAAGGATATGCTTCTAAAATAACACCTTGCTTGCCTTTGTCTTTACCGGAGATAACTTGCACTTTATCTCCTTTTTTTACATGCAAGTGGCTCATAGCTGATTGCGCACCTCCTTGTCAACTAACTTAGCATCTTATAATACTTCCGGAGCTAGTGATACGATTTTCATAAATTGCCGATCACGGAGTTCACGGGCAACTGGTCCGAAAATACGAGTACCGCGCGGGCTTTTATCATCACGAATGATAACAGCTGCATTTTCATCAAAACGAATGTAAGAGCCATCAGGACGACGAACGCCTCTCTTAGTACGTACAATAACAGCTTTAACAACGTCGCCTTTCTTAACAACGCCTCCTGGTGTCGCTTGTTTTACCGTCGCAACAATAACGTCACCAATATTAGCTGTTTTACGGCCTGAACCGCCAAGTACTTTGATAGTCAATACCTCACGAGCACCAGAATTGTCAGCAACCTTTAAACGACTTTCTTGTTGAATCATTCAACGTAACCTCCCTTCGGGACTAACTACAGCAACGAATTATATAATAACAGCTTCCTCGACGATTTCAACAAGACGGAAACGTTTATCTTTTGAAAGCGGACGAGTTTCCATAATTTTAACAACATCGTTAACTTTAGCCTTGTTGTCTTCATCATGCGCTTTATACTTCTTAGAGTATTTAACACGTTTACCGTAAAGTGAATCAGTTTTGTAAGTCTCTACAAGAACAGTAATGGTTTTATCCATTTTGTCAGAGATGACACGGCCGACATAAACCTTACGGCTATTGCGTTCTTCAGACATCTAGGAAAACCTCCTCTCATTAACCGTTTTGGATTTTTAATTCGCGTTCACGCAATACAGTTTTCGCACGAGCAATAGCTTTCTTTACTTCGCGAATTCGGGCAGGGTTTTCCAATTGTCCAGTAGCTAATTGGAAGCGAAGATTAAATAACTCTTCTTTTAACGTTTTAACTTGTTGTTCTACTTCAGCAGTGGTTAAGTTGCGTACTTCATTAGCTTTCATTTGCGTCACCACCCACTTCTTCGCGTTTTACAAATTTAGTTTTAACCGGCAGCTTGTGGGATGCTAAACGAAGAGCTTCACGAGCAACTTCTTCAGATACGCCACCAATTTCAAACATTACTTTGCCAGGTTTTACTACAGCTACCCAGCCTTCCGGAGCACCTTTACCGGAACCCATCCGAACTTCAAGAGGTTTAGCTGTATATGGCTTTTGTGGGAAAATTTTAATCCAAACTTTACCGCCACGTTTCATATAACGTGTCATCGCAATACGCGCTGCTTCAATTTGACGGCTTGTAATCCATGATGAAGTTAGAGCTTGCAATCCAAATTCACCGAAATTAACCTCAGTACCGCCTTTTGCATTTCCGCGCATTCTGCCGCGATGTTGTCTACGATACTTCACGCGTTTTGGCATTAACATGATTATTTTCCTCCTTCCTTTTTGTTCGTTCCTTTCGTAGGAAGGACCTCACCACGGTAAATCCAAACTTTTACGCCTAGTTTTCCGTATGTTGTATCCGCTTCTGCAGTGCCATAATCAATGTCTGCGCGCAGCGTATGAAGTGGAACAGTACCTTCACTATAATCTTCAGAACGAGCGATGTCAGCGCCGCCCAGACGACCAGAAACTTGTGTTTTAATACCTTTAGCTCCTGCTCTCATAGATCTGGAGATTGTTTGTTTTTGGGCGCGACGCCAAGAAATACGATTTTCTAATTGACGAGCGATATTTTCTGCAACAAGCTTAGCATCAAGATCAGCTTGTTTGATTTCAAAAATATTAACATGGACACGTTTGCCAGTTAATGCATTTAGAGACTTTCTTAAAGCTTCTACTTCTGAGCCGCCTTTACCGATAACCATTCCAGGCTTAGCAGTTTTGATTGTTACGTTAATACGGTTAGCCGCACGTTCTAATTCAACAGCTGATACGGCAGCATCTTTAAGTTTGTTTTCAATGAATTCACGGATCTTGATATCTTCGTGAAGATATTCAGCATAGTTTTTATCTGCATACCATTTGGATTCCCAGTCACGAATGACACCAATTCTAAATCCTACCGGGTTAACCTTTTGTCCCATCCATTATCCCTCCTTTTTCTCTGAAACAATGATTGTAATATGGCTTGTGCGCTTGTTGATTCTTCCGGCACGACCTTGCGCACGAGGACGAAATCTTTTAAGTGTAGCACCTTCATCTACATATGCTTTTTCAACAACAAGGCTTTCAGGTTCCATCTCGTAATTATGCTCTGCATTGGCAATCGCAGATTTAAGAACTTTCTCAATAATAGGGGAAGCAGCTTTTGGCGTATTTCGAAGAATGGCAATAGCTTCGCCAACTTCTTTTCCCCTAATAAGATCGATAACTAAGCGAGCCTTACGAGGAGCAACACGAATTTGTTTTGCAACAGCTTTTGCTTGCATGAATAATTCCTCCTCTCTTAACGACTTGTTTTCTTATCAGACGCAGCATGACCGCGGTACGTCCGAGTGGGAGCGAATTCTCCTAATTTGTGTCCAACCATATCTTCAGTTACGTATACAGGCACGTGTTTGCGGCCGTCATATACAGCAATGGTATGTCCAATAAATTCAGGGAATATTGTTGAACGACGCGACCAAGTTTTGATAACTTTTTTATCGTTGTTTTCGTTTAGTCCTTCAACCTTTTTCATTAAGTGATCATCGACAAAAGGTCCCTTCTTAAGGCTACGACCCATTGATAGACCTCCTTCCGCGTATATAAATATTTCTTACGCTAGATAATTATTTTTTCTTACGACGACGTACAATATATTTATCAGATGGTTTATTGCGTTTACGTGTCTTAAGACCAAGCGTTGGTTTGCCCCAAGGAGACATAGGTGATTTACGTCCGATAGGCGCACGTCCTTCACCACCGCCGTGCGGGTGATCGTTAGGGTTCATAACAGAACCGCGAACAGTTGGGCGTTTGTTTAACCAACGGGAACGTCCTGCTTTACCGATTGTAACAAGTTCGTGTTCCAAGTTCCCTACTTGGCCGACTGTTGCACGACAAGTTTCAAGAATCATACGTACTTCACCGGATACAAGGCGAATTAGAACGTATTTGCCTTCTTTACCAAGAATTTGCGCTTCAGCGCCCGCAGATCTTACGAGCTGACCACCGTGTCCAGGTTTCAACTCAATGTTATGAACAACAGTACCTACAGGGATATTTTTAAGCGGAAGAGCGTTACCGACTTTAATATCCGCGTCAGCACCAGACATAACTTCCATACCGACTTTAAGACCTTTAGGAGCAAGAATGTAGCGTTTTTCACCGTCAGCATAATGAAGAAGCGCAATATTAGCAGTACGGTTTGGATCGTATTCAATCGTAGCAACGCGTCCTGGTATACCATCTTTGTTACGTTTGAAGTCGATCACACGGTATTTGCGTTTGTGTCCGCCGCCTTGATGACGTACAGTTAATTTACCTTGATTATTTCTGCCCGCTTTTTTAGGCAGTGCTTCAACAAGTGATTTTTCAGGCTTGTTAGTTGTGATTTCACTAAAGTCTAGGGATGACATATTGCGTCGACCGTTAGACGTTGGTTTGTATTTTTTGATTGCCATGAGTTTTTCCCTCCTTCACTAATTGATATTAAACACCTTCGTAAAATTCTAGTTCTTTGCTATCTGGCGTAAGCGTAACAACCGCTTTTTTTCTTTGAGGTGTATAGCCAAAGTAACGTCCAAAACGTTTAGGTTTACCTTTGTAGTTCATAGTATTAACTTTAGCCACTTGCACGCCAAAGATTTCCTGAATCGCACGTTTGATCTCAGACTTGTTCGCACGACGATCGACAACAAATGTATATTTTTTATCAACCATTTGTTCTGTAGATCTTTCAGTAATTACGGGGCGCTTAATAATATCGCGTGGATCTTTCATTACCCAAGCACCTCCTCTAGTTTACGAGCTGCATCCTGAGTGAGGATTACTTTATCATGATTAACAACATCAAGTACGTTAACCTCATTAGCAGTTAATACAAGTACTCCAGGGATGTTGCGGGCAGATATTGCTACTGTTTCATCAAAGTCACCAGTAACAACAAGCGCTTTGCGATCTGCCGATAAGTTTTTAAGGATGTTAGCAAAATCTTTTGTTTTAGGAGCGTCCATTGTTAATTCGTTTAAAACGATCATTTCATTATCTTGTACCTTTGAAGATAATGCAGATTTTATTGCTAAACGACGAACTTTTTTTGGAAGCTTATAGCTGTAGCTGCGTGGTGTTGGTCCAAATACCACACCGCCGCCAACCCATTGCGGTGAACGGATAGAGCCTTGTCGAGCGCGTCCTGTGCCTTTTTGGCGCCATGGCTTTCTGCCGCCGCCTCTTACCGCAGAACGGTTTTTTGTTGCATGTGTTCCTTGACGTAATGAAGCTTGCTGCATAACAACCGCTTGATATAAGACGTGTTCATTTGGTTCAATACCAAATACAGAATCAGCAAGTTCAATGTTTCCGACTTCAGTACCTTTTTGATCTAATACAGCTAATTTTGGCATAGAAGCATCCTCCTTTCTTATTTAGCTTCTGCTGATTTAACAGCACTTTTTATAGTAAGGTAGCTCTTCTTTGCACCTGGAACATTTCCTTTAATTAAAAGAAGATTGCGTTCAACGTCTACTTTAACAACTTCTAGGTTTTGGACAGTGACTTTTTCTCCGCCCATACGTCCTGGCAAGTTTTTGCCTTTGAATACACGCATAGGATCAATAGCACCCATTGAACCTGGACGGCGGTGATAACGGGAGCCGTGGCTCATTGGTCCGCGAGATTGATTATGGCGTTTGATAGCGCCTTGGAATCCTTTACCTTTAGAAGTGCCAGTAACATCAATAACGTCGCCTTCTTTGAAAATGTCAACTTTTACTTCTTGACCGAGTTCATACTCATCAAGATTTACATCACGGATTTCCTTTACGAAGCGCTTAGCGTTTGTATTTGCTTTTTCAGCATGACCTTTATCAGCTTTTGTTGTACGAGATTCTTTTTTATCTTCGAAACCAAGCTGTATAGCAGTATAACCATCGTTTTCTTCCGTTTTCTTTTGAAGAACAACGTTAGAACCGGCTTCTACTACAGTTACAGGAATAACTTCACCATTTTCAGCAAAGATTTGAGTCATGCCCAATTTTCTACCTAAGATTCCTTTGGTCATCCGTAACACCTCCCACAAATAAGATAAATGTATAGATTATAATTTAATTTCAATGTCAACACCGGATGGAAGATCCAAACGCATAAGTGAATCTACAGTTTGCGGCGTAGGATTAACAATATCGATCAAGCGCTTATGTGTACGCATTTCAAATTGTTCACGAGAGTCTTTGTACTTGTGAACAGCACGAAGAATTGTGTAAACAGATTTTTCTGTTGGAAGCGGAATTGGTCCAGACACCTTTGCTCCCGAACGCTTTGCAGTTTCAACAATCTTTTCTGCAGATTGATCTAGAATACGATGATCATAAGCTTTTAAACGAATACGAATCTTTTGTTTTGCCATTTTATTCCCTCCTTTACGTCCATTTTTTTAAATAGACTCACTCCGTGAAAATTTTCCGGGTAACCCGCCATGGCAAAGGAGCCGGGTGTATCCGCAACCTTTCACATCATCATTGAAACCAACATTCCCTATTATATTAAAAATATACGGGATGCGCAAGCCTTTCTTAAACATTTATTCGTAAAAACTCGCTTTTCCTATTATAGTTAGGATTTATTTAAAAATCAAGTACATATAAAAAATCGCCAAGTGGCGATTTTTGGATAATAGCATTTCAAGATGCAAAAAAAGGACATCTTTTATAAGATGCCCTTTTTATAGTTAAATTATTCAACGATTGAAGAAACGACGCCAGCGCCTACAGTACGTCCACCCTCACGGATAGAGAATTTAGTACCTTCTTCAATAGCGATTGGAGAAATAAGCTCTACAGCCATTTCAACGTTATCGCCAGGCATAACCATTTCTACGCCTTCTGGAAGAGAGATAGTTCCTGTAACGTCAGTTGTACGGAAGTAGAATTGTGGACGATAGTTAGAGAAGAATGGAGTGTGACGTCCGCCTTCTTCTTTAGAAAGAACATAAACTTCAGCTTTGAAAGATTTATGAGCTTTAACAGTACCAGGTTGTACAAGTACTTGTCCGCGTTCTACTTGGTCACGGTCAACACCACGAAGAAGCGCACCGATGTTATCGCCAGCTTCAGCATAATCAAGAAGCTTACGGAACATTTCAACACCAGTTACAGTAGTTTTCTTAGGTTCTTCAGTAAGACCAAGAATTTCTACTTCGTCACCTACAGAAACTTTACCGCGTTCTACACGGCCAGTAGCAACTGTACCACGGCCAGTGATTGAGAATACGTCCTCAACTGGCATCATAAATGGTTTGTCATGGTCACGTTCTGGAGTTGGGATGTACTCGTCAACTTGTTCCATAAGGTCAAGAATAGCTTGTTCGTGATCAGCGTCACCTTCAAGAGCTTTAAGAGCAGAACCTTTAACAACCGGGATGTCATCGCCAGGGAATTCATACTCAGAAAGAAGGTCACGTACTTCCATTTCTACTAATTCAAGCAGTTCTTCGTCGTCTACCATATCAGTTTTGTTTAAGAATACAACGATAGAAGGTACACCTACTTGACGAGAAAGAAGAATGTGTTCACGAGTTTGCGGCATTGGGCCGTCAGCTGCAGATACAACTAGAATAGCACCGTCCATTTGAGCTGCGCCAGTGATCATGTTTTTAACATAGTCAGCGTGTCCTGGGCAGTCAACGTGAGCATAGTGACGATTTTCAGTTTCATATTCTACGTGTGCAGTAGAAATTGTGATACCGCGTTCACGTTCTTCTGGAGCACCGTCGATTGAATCATAAGCACGTGCTTCAGCTTTACCTGATTTAGCCAATACAGTAGTGATCGCAGCAGTTAAAGTTGTTTTACCGTGGTCAACGTGACCAATTGTACCAATGTTAACGTGCGGTTTATTACGGTCGAATTTTTCTTTTCCCATTATATATTTCCTCCTTTAACCTTTAAGAAAGATAAATTTAAAATTTATTTATGTGTACTAAGACAGCGGGTGCAGGCACCCATCCATCCTAGATTACAATAAAAATATGTTACAAACAACAGGTATTCATTAAGCACCTGTATTTTTGCTGATAATTTCTTCAGCGATATTTTTAGGGACTTCTTCATAGTGGTCGAAAGTCATTGTATAAGTTCCGCGACCCTGAGTGCTGGAACGCAATGTTGTTGCATATCCGAACATTTCAGATAGAGGAACAAATGCTTTAACCACTTGAGCGCCGGCGCGTGCTTCCATACCTTCTACACGGCCGCGGCGGCTAGTGATGTCACCCATGATGTCACCCATGTATTCCTCTGGGATAACAACTTCAACTCTTTCGATTGGCTCAAGAATGACCGGATTACATACATCTTTCGCCTTTTTAAGAGCCATAGAAGCAGCAATTTTAAAGGCCATTTCACTTGAGTCGACATCATGGTAAGATCCATCAAATAAAGATGCCTTAATATCGATGAGCGGATATCCTGCAAGCAAGCCGTTTTGAAGGGCTTCTTCAAAACCTTGTTGTACCGCTGGAATATAGTCACGCGGTACGACACCGCCGACAATTTTATTTTCAAATTCATAACCGGCGCCTTCAGCAAGAGGTTCAAGTTCTAACCAAACGTGACCGTATTGACCGCGGCCGCCAGATTGGCGAACAAATTTACCTTCTACTTTACCGGCTTTCTTAATGGTTTCGCGGTACGCAACTTGAGGTGAACCTACATTAGCTTCAACCTTGAATTCACGTTTTAGACGGTCAACAATGATGTCTAAGTGTAATTCACCCATACCGGAAATAATAGTTTGTCCAGTTTCTTCGTTAGTTTCAGTTTTGAAGGTAGGATCTTCTTCTGCTAATTTAGACAAAGCTACTGACATTTTATCTTGGTCAGCTTTAGACTTCGGCTCAATAGCAACTGAAATAACCGGATCAGGGAATTCCATAGATTCGAGAATAACTAGATCCTTCTCACCGCAAAGCGTATCGCCTGTACCCGTATCTTTAAGACCTACAGCAGCAGCAATATCACCGGCGTAGACCTTTTTGATTTCTTGACGAGTATTAGCGTGCATTTGCAGGATACGGCCTAAACGTTCTCTTTTTCCCTTTGTAGAGTTTTGTACATAAGAACCGGCTTCTGCAGTTCCTGAATATACACGGAAGAATGTTAATTTACCAACGAACGGATCTGTCATAACTTTAAAAGCTAATGCAGAGAATGGTCCGTTATCATCAGCTTTACGTTCCACTTCTTCATCAGAATCCGGCAAGAAACCTTTGATTGGAGGAACATCAAGCGGTGATGGAAGATAATCAATAACAGCATCAAGAACAAGCTGTACCCCTTTGTTCTTAAATGCGGAACCGCATAGAACCGGATAGAACTCTACATTACAAGTTCCTTTACGGATGCCTGCTTTAAGTTCTTCAACTGTTATTTCTTCACCCTCAAGATATTTCATCATTAAATCTTCATCTAATTCAGCAACTGCTTCGATAAGCTTATCATGATATTCTTGAGCTTGGTCTTTGTATTCATCCGGAATTTCACGGGCATCTGTACGAGTACCAAGGTCATCCTCATAGAAATAAGCTTTCATTTCAACTAAATCAATGATACCTGTGAAGTCATCTTCAGCACCGATTGGCAGTTGAATTGGATGAGCATTAGCTTGTAAACGCTCATGTAACGTTTTATTGGAATAGAGGAAGTCAGCCCCTATTTTATCCATTTTGTTAACAAAAACGATCCGAGGTACGTTATAAGTTGTTGCTTGGCGCCAAACATTTTCTGTTTGCGGTTCAACACCAGATTGTGCATCAAGTACAGCAACAGCTCCATCAAGTACACGTAAGGAGCGCTCAACTTCAACTGTAAAGTCGACGTGTCCCGGCGTATCAATGATGTTTACACGATGGTCTTTCCATTGGGCTGTTGTAGCAGCTGAAGTGATCGTAATGCCACGTTCTTGCTCTTGTTCCATCCAGTCCATTTGGGAAGCACCTTCGTGTGTTTCACCAATTTTATGAATACGTCCGGAATAGAAGAGAATACGCTCGGTTGTTGTTGTTTTACCGGCATCGATGTGCGCCATGATACCAATGTTACGCGTTTTTTCCAAGGAGAACTCTCTAGCCATGGATTTCTCTCCTTCCTATTGTAGTTTCTATTACCAACGATAGTGTGCGAATGCTTTATTGGCTTCAGCCATTTTATGAACATCTTCGCGTTTTTTTACAGCAGCGCCTGTATTGTTTGCAGCGTCGATGATTTCATTAGCTAATCTCTCAACCATCGTTTTTTCGCCGCGAAGACGGGAATAATTAACTAACCAGCGTAATCCTAGAGTTGTGCGGCGCTCCGGACGAACTTCAACCGGTACTTGATAGTTAGCACCGCCGACACGGCGAGCTCTAACTTCAAGAACAGGCATAATGTTCTTCAGCGCTTGATCAAACACTTCCATAGGATCTTGGTTTGTGCGTTCTTTGATTAAGTCAAAAGACTTATACAGAATAGTTTGAGCTGCCCCTCTTTTACCGTCCTTCATAATGCGGTTGATTAAACGAGTGACAAGCTTGGAATTGTAAAGCGGATCTGGTAAAACGTCACGTTTTTCAGCAGGACCTTTTCTAGACATTTAAAGAACCTCCTTTCGAATGAGATTAATAATTTATTGCTTAGGTCTTTTCGTACCGTATTTAGAACGGCCTTGTTTACGATCTGTTACACCTGCAGTGTCAAGCGCACCGCGAATAATATGATAACGAACACCAGGAAGGTCTTTTACACGGCCTCCGCGGATAAGCACAACACTGTGTTCTTGCAAATTGTGACCAATACCAGGAATGTATGCAGTCACTTCGATGCCGTTAGTTAAACGAACACGCGCATATTTACGCAATGCAGAGTTAGGCTTCTTAGGTGTCATTGTACCAACACGGGTGCAAACACCACGTTTTTGCGGTGAAGATTGGTTAGTCAAGCTTTTCTTGAAGCTGTTATAACCTTTATTCAAAGCCGGTGAATCAGACTTTTGTGTTTTAGAAGTACGGCCTTTGCGTACTAGCTGATTAATTGTAGGCATTATTGTTTCCTCCCTTCAGTAAAATTCAAACCCACTGAACCAGGCGGTTCATTTTTGTGCAAAAAATATTGTTTTTGCATTAAAAAGTATTAAGCAAAAACTTTATCGTTTAATTGCAACTGCCGCTGCCCCAACATCAATACCGCAAGCTTTGCCAAGCTTTTTCATTGAGTCAACGGTGTAAACCGGCACATCTCTGTCCCTTGCCAGTTCAACAATTTTATTGGTTACATGAACATCAGCATCTTCAGCAATGACAATCTCTTTTACAAGACCATCTTTCAAAGCTTTCATTGCTTGTTTCGTACCAACAATCATTCCATTTGTCGCCTGTGTTACTTTTTCATAAGACATTTTTACATCCTCCAAAGCAACAAGGTGTTTAGGAGCACTCCGTTATGATATCACCGAGCGCTCCCCCTTGTCAACACTCTTTTTTAGCTTTCTTGATTTACTAATTCTTCGCTTGTGACAACGTCATTTTCATCAGTAAACTCTTCAGGCTTTTGTACACTGATATTGCGGTAACGAGGCATGCCCGTTCCAGCTGGAACAAGCTTACCGATAATGACATTTTCTTTCAAGCCAAGCAATTCATCACGTTTTCCTTTAATGGCTGCATCCGTAAGAACTCGTGTTGTTTCTTGGAAGGATGCTGCAGATAAGAAGGATTCTGTTTCAAGAGATGCCTTAGTAATTCCGAGCAGAATCGGCCGTCCTGTTGCAGGGACCCCGCCATTTATTAATACATTCTTATTAACTTCTTTAAATGCATGAATATCAACAAGTGAACCCGGCAAGACATTTGTGTCGCCCGCATCAATGACACGAATCTTACGCATCATCTGACGAACCATAACTTCAACGTGTTTATCGCCAATTTCAACACCTTGCATGCGGTAAACTTTTTGCACTTCACGCAGCAAGTATTGTTGAACACCGTTTATACCAGCAACAATAAGAAGTTCTTTTGGATCAATTGAACCCTCAGTGAGAACTTGGCCCGGATAAACCTGGTCGCCTTCAATAACTTTTAATCGTGCGCCTAACGGTACGTTATAGGTTCTGGATTCAATTCTGCCTTGAACAATAATTTCCCGTTTATCTTTTAATTCTTTAATAGATGTTACCTTACCATCAAGTTCAGAGATTGCCGCTTGACCTTTAGGATTACGGGCTTCGAACAATTCTTGAATACGCGGAAGACCTTGAGTGATATCATCTCCTGCCACACCGCCGGTATGGAAAGTACGCATGGTAAGCTGTGTACCTGGCTCACCGATAGATTGAGCAGCGATAATACCAACAGCTTCTCCCACTTCAACCTCAGTACCTGTAGCCAAATTGCGTCCATAACATTTTTTACAAACCCCATGACGGGTATCGCACATAAACGCCGAACGAATCATGACTTCAGTAATACCAGATTCAACGATAGCTCTCGCTGCATCTTCTGAGATAACATCGCCTTTTTTAACAAAAAGCTCTTCTGTCTCAGGATGACGGACATCTTCATGCGACGTCCGGCCGACCAAACGGTCATAGAGACTTTCAATTTCTTCATTACCTTCAGTTATCGCTCGAACAATCAAGCCTCGGTCCGTACCGCAATCATCTTCGCGGACAATGACGTCTTGCGCTACATCAACAAGACGGCGTGTCAAATAACCAGAGTCAGCCGTCTTAAGGGCTGTATCAGCAAGTCCTTTCCGTGCGCCGTGTGTAGAAATAAAGTATTCTAACACTGTTAATCCTTCACGGAAGCTTGAACGGATAGGAAGTTCAATAATCCGGCCTGACGGGTTAGCCATCAATCCGCGCATACCGGCAAGCTGCGTAAAGTTTGATGCGTTACCACGGGCTCCGGAATCACTCATCATAAAGATTGGGTTCGTTTTATCCAATGAGTGCATCAGCTTATCTTGGATAATGTCTTTGGCACTGCTCCAAATAGAAATAACACGTTCATAACGTTCCTCTTCAGTGATTAAACCTCTTCGGAACTGTTTAAGAACTTTATTAACTTTCTCTTCGGCTTCAGCTAAGATTTCCTGTTTCTCCGGTAATACGACGATGTCACTGACACCAATAGTAATACCGGCTTTTGTTGAATAAGCAAATCCCAGCGCCTTCATCCGATCAAGCATTTTAGATGTTTCAGTGACCTTAAACCGCTTAAAGACTTCAGCGATGATGTCTCCGAGAATACCTTTTTTAAACGGCAGTATAATTTCGCGCTTTTTAATCTCTGCCTTTATATCAGTCCCCATTGGAACGAAGTATTTTTCAGGTGTAGCAACTTCCAGATTGTAAGTTGTCGGCTCATTAATATAAGGGAACGAATTTGGCAATATACCATTAAAGATAAGTTTGCCAATTGTCGTAAGCAGATATTGGTTATTTTGCTCTTCAGTAAATGTCGAATTGCCGACAACCTTAGCAGGTATCGCAATACGTGTATGCAAATGAGCGTAACCATTTTGATAAGCCATTAAAGCTTCATTAATATCTTTAAACACCTTACCCTCACCAATTGCACCTTCTCTTTCAAGAGTTAAGTAATAGTTACCTAAAACCATATCTTGAGAAGGGGTAACAACCGGTTTACCGTCTTTAGGGTTTAAGATATTTTGCGCAGCAAGCATTAATATCCGCGCCTCTGCTTGGGCTTCAGCTGATAATGGAACGTGAACAGCCATTTGGTCTCCATCAAAGTCGGCATTATAAGCAGTACATACTAATGGGTGAAGACGAATAGCCCGGCCTTCTACTAATGTTGGTTCAAAAGCTTGAATGCCTAAGCGGTGCAGAGTCGGTGCACGGTTTAATAATACCGGGTGCTCTTTAATAACCTCTTCCAGGACACCCCAAACATCCGGATGGACCTTTTCGACTTTGCGTTTTGCGCTCTTAATATTATGAGCAATCCCTTTATTAACAAGTTCTTTCATCACAAAAGGTTTGAAGAGCTCAAGCGCCATTTCTTTCGGCAATCCGCATTGATACATCTTAAGATACGGACCGACAACGATAACTGAACGTCCGGAGTAATCAACACGTTTACCTAATAAGTTTTGGCGGAAGCGTCCTTGTTTGCCTTTTAACATGTGCGAAAGAGATTTAAGCGGACGATTACCCGGTCCGGTAACCGGTCTTCCGCGCCGGCCGTTATCAATCAAAGCATCAACAGCTTCTTGAAGCATACGCTTTTCATTTTGAACGATAATACTTGGCGCACCTAGGTCAAGCAAACGTTTTAAACGGTTGTTACGATTGATAACACGTCGGTACAAATCATTTAGATCAGACGTAGCAAAACGTCCGCCGTCAAGCTGAACCATAGGACGCAGTTCAGGAGGAATAACAGGTAAAACTTCAAGAATCATCCATGATGGATCATTTTCCGATCCTCTAAATGCTTCGATAACTTCCAAACGCTTGATCGCACGAGTACGACGCTGCCCTTGGGCTGATTTCAGCTCTTCTTTAAGAATATTTGCCTCTTTATCAAGATCAATATCCTGTAAAAGCTTTTTAATGGATTCTGCACCCATGCCGGCTTTAAAACTTGTACCGTACTTTTCACAGTAATTGCGGTACTCTTTTTCAGACAATAATTGTTTTTTCTCAAGAGGTGTATCGCCCGGTTCTGTAACAACGTATGACGCGAAATAGATAACTTCCTCAAGAGCACGCGGTGACATGTCTAGCAATAAACCCATACGGCTTGGTATACCTTTGAAATACCAAATGTGGGATACCGGGGCAGCGAGTTCTATATGCCCCATTCTTTCCCTTCTTACTTTGGCGCGTGTTACTTCGACACCGCAGCGATCACATACGACGCCTTTATAGCGGACACGCTTATATTTTCCGCAATGACATTCCCAGTCTTTCGTTGGTCCAAAAATTCTTTCACAAAACAGACCGTCTTTTTCCGGTTTTAACGTTCTATAGTTAATGGTTTCAGGCTTTTTAACTTCACCGCGAGACCAAGACCTAATTTTATTTGGAGATGCTAGGCCAATCTTCATAAATTCGAATTTATTGACATCCAACAAAGGGGCAACCTCCCTTTACTTTCAGTGTTTTGAACAAGCTTCACTGATTTTGATTCCAACCTATGCATTAACATTTAAATTTTCGCTTGTTGTTTCATCTTCTTCATCAATTTCTCGAATGTCAATTTCTTCATCGTCACTTGATAACACTTTGACATCCATCCCTAAGCTTTGCAATTCTTTAATCAATACTTTAAAGGATTCAGGAACACCCGGTTCAGGTACATTTTCACCTTTAACAATTGACTCATATGTTTTAACACGGCCGACAACATCATCAGACTTAACTGTAAGAATCTCTTGAAGTGTATAGGCTGCGCCATACGCTTCTAATGCCCAAACTTCCATTTCACCAAAACGTTGACCGCCAAATTGAGCTTTACCGCCAAGCGGCTGTTGTGTAACCAACGAGTAAGGGCCTGTGGAACGGGCGTGCAGCTTATCATCAACCATATGAGCAAGCTTAATCATATACATGACACCAACCGAAACACGGTTATCAAATGGAAGTCCTGTACGGCCATCATACAATACAGTCTTACCATCTCTTGACAGACCCGCTTCAGCAAGCGTTGACCAAACGTCTTCCTCAATTGCACCGTCAAAGACCGGTGTTGCTACATGTATGCCAAGCTCCTTTGCAGCCATACCAAGGTGAAGCTCAAGAACTTGACCGATATTCATACGTGAAGGTACGCCCAACGGATTTAACATGATATCAATTGGACGGCCGTTTGGTAAGAACGGCATATCTTCTTCTGGCATAATCTTTGAAATAACACCTTTGTTTCCGTGGCGTCCAGCCATTTTGTCGCCTTGGTGTATTTTTCTCTTTTGTACGATGTAGCAGCGAACCAATTGATTGACGCCCGGCGGCAATTCATCACCGTCTTCACGGTTGAAAATTTTAACGTCATGAACAATGCCGTCTCCGCCGTGAGGCACCCGCAGCGAAGTATCACGAACCTCGCGGGCTTTTTCACCAAAGATAGCGTGAAGTAATCTTTCTTCCGCAGTCAGTTCAGTAACCCCTTTAGGCGTGACTTTACCAACAAGGATATCTCCATCTTTTACTTCGGCTCCAATGCGGATGATACCCCGTTCATCAAGATTCTTAAGAGCATCTTCACCAACATTTGGTATGTCTCTAGTGATTTCTTCAGGGCCAAGTTTTGTGTCACGAGACTCTGACTCATACTCTTCAATATGAACAGAAGTATACACGTCGTCTTTGACTAGTCTTTCGCTCATGATAATGGCATCTTCATAGTTATAACCTTCCCAGGTCATGAAGCCTACGACAACATTTCTTCCAAGGGCAAGTTCGCCTTTATCCATTGAAGGGCCATCGGCTAATATTTCGCCTTTATCAACAATCATGCCCTTTTCAACGATTGGTCTTTGGTTATAACATGTACCTTGGTTTGAACGGACGTACTTTAATAATTTGTAGCTGACCAGATCACCTTCAACCTCACGCCCATCAACTTCCTCAAGCGTGCGGATCTTAATGACCTTCGCGGATACATATTCTACACGGCCGCGGTGTTTCGCACGAATAGCAGCACCCGAATCTCTTGCAGAAACATATTCCATACCAGTGCCTACAAGAGGCGCTTCCGGTACTAATAATGGAACTGCTTGCCGTTGCATGTTTGCACCCATCAACGCACGGTTAGAGTCATCGTTCTCCAGGAATGGGATACAAGCGGTTGCAGCAGATACAACTTGTTTAGGCGATACATCCATATAGTCAACACGTTCTTTTTTAACAACAATGTTGTCGCCTCGGAAACGCGCAATGACTTCATCAGATATAAATCCGCCGTTTTCATCTAGCTTTGCATTTGCTTGGGCAACAACATAGTTATCCTCTTCATCTGCAGTCAGATAATCAATGTGTTCTGTCACCCTGCTTGTTTCCGGATCAACGCGGCGATAAGGTGTTTCTATAAAACCAAATTTATTAACTTTAGCAAAACTAGAAAGCGAGTTAATCAGACCGATGTTCGGACCTTCCGGCGTTTCAATTGGACACATACGCCCATAGTGTGAATAGTGAACGTCACGGACTTCCATACCGGCTCTCTCTCTCGTTAATCCCCCAGGTCCTAATGCTGACAGACGGCGTTTGTGTGTTAATTCGCCGAGCGGATTAGTTTGGTCCATAAATTGAGAGAGCTGAGAGCTTCCGAAAAATTCCTTAATGGAAGCAATAACAGGTCTTATATTAATTAACGCCTGAGGTGTAATTGCGTTCGTATCCTGAATAGACATACGCTCGCGGATCACGCGCTCCATACGGGATAAACCAATTCTGAATTGGTTTTGCAGGAGTTCACCAACTGAGCGTAAACGGCGGTTGCCAAGGTGGTCGATATCATCTGTATCACCTACACCGTGCAGTAAATTGAAGAAATAGCTCATCGAAGCTATAATATCAGCTGGTGTAATGTGCTTTACTGAATTATCGATCTGGCCGTTGCTCATAATCTTAATAACTTTTTCGCCCTCGTCGTCATCCGGCGCATAAATTGAGATTGATTGCATGGTAATCTCTTGACCTTCGACAACGCCGGCGGCAGGTTTATATTCCTCATAACCCAGCTTGGCTTCAATAGTTGGTAAAAGCTTATCTAAAGTACGGCGATCTAACAGTGTGCCTTCTTCAGCCAATATTTCCCCGGTTTCAGGGTCTATTAACTTTTCAGCCAACCTTTGGTTAAACAGCCTGTTTTTAATATGGAGCTTTTTATTAATCTTATAACGGCCTACATTAGCGAGATCGTAACGCTTCGGATCAAAGAAACGGGTTTCTAACAATCCCTTGGCATTCTCAACTGTAGGCGGTTCACCAGGGCGGAGGCGTTCATAAATTTCGATTAATGCTTTATCAGTACCCTCGGTATTATCCTTTTCAAGGGTATTCCGCAGATACTCATCTTCTCCAAGCAAATCGATGATTTCTTGATCAGATCCAAACCCTAACGCACGTAACAGAACCGTTATAGGAAGCTTCCTAGTACGGTCAATACGAACATAAACAACATCTTTAGCATCTGTTTCATACTCCAGCCAAGCGCCGCGGTTTGGTATTACAGTAGCTGTAAAACCCTTTTTTCCATTCTTATCAAACTTCTCATTATAGTATACGCTAGGCGAACGTACGAGTTGGGAAACAATAACACGTTCAGCACCATTGATAATAAAAGTTCCTGACTCAGTCATTAACGGGAAGTCGCCCATAAATACTTCTTGTTCCTTTACTTCACCCGTTTCTTTGTTAATCAATCGAACCTTTACCCTTAATGGTGCGGCATAAGTTACATCACGCTCTTTTGATTCATCAACATCATATTTCGGTTCTCCTAGACTATAGTCTATGAATTCTAAAACAAGATTTCCGGTGAAATCTTCTACTGGAGAAATGTCTTGAAACATCTCTCGTATACCCTCATCAAGAAACCATTGATACGAAGATGTTTGAATTTCAATGAGATTAGGGAGCTCCAAAACTTCATTAATCCGAGCATAACTTCTACGTTGGCGGTGGCGTCCATATTGCACGAGTTGACCTGTCAACTGATTCACCCCTCAAATCAAGCATATTGAAAAACCGGCAAACAATAGGTGCTTACCGACGTACATGACGCATTTGATTATTTTCCCCATAAAAGAGGAAAACTATACATATATATACTCAAATGCAAAAATAATTCGCATTTAGATATGCTAACACAAATTGGATAGCCCGTCAAGACTTTGTTGCTTTTAATATATAATAGCCCTTTTTTCTTACAACAGTTTCAACTTGTCCGTAAGTTTCTTCAAGAGCTTTAAGTGCGGAAGGCGCTCCTTGCTTTTTTTGAATAACTGTCCAAAGTTCACCGCCCGGCAGTAAATATTCATAACCTTGATTGAAAATTTGATGTACAATTTTTTTACCGGCTCTAATAGGCGGGTTTGTAAGAATAGCCGCATATGATTCTTCCACATTTTCATAAATATTGCTTGAAAAAATGTGAGCTGAAACATTATTTTTTTCCGCATTTTCCCGGGAAAGATGGATCGCGCGCTCATTAATGTCTACCATGGTGATTGCCAGGTCCGGAAAAGCCTTCGCAACCGCTAAGCCAATGGCCCCGTATCCACAGCCGACATCCAAAATCGGACCTTTGACTTCCGGCGGTGTGAACGTTTCAATTAAGAGCTTCGAACCAAAATCAATGTCACTCTTTGAAAAGACTCCCCTGTCCGTAATAAAAGTCATTTCCATACCGCGCAAATGAGTTGTTATGATACTTGGACGGCTTTCGGTCTGAGGATTTTTAGAATAGTAGTGTTCATTCATCATATCACCCTGCCATGCATTCTGGTTATGGTTATTTTATTTTGGTTAATTTCCCCATAACTAAGTAGAATCATTCAAACAAAAGTACTTAACTTAAACATTTACCAGTCCGGCATGACGAACTTGCAATAGGTCGAATTTCTAACCGTCAGAGATATGAAAAAACCGGCCCATTTTTAAACTAATAATGTTAGAAAAAGCCCGCTAAAAATAGCGGGCTTTAAAAATGAACTTACTTAAGCTCTATAGAAGCGCCAACTTCTTCAAGCTTAGCTTTCATTTCTTCAGCTTCTTCTTTTGCAACGCCTTCTTTAAGAGGTTTTGGTGCGTTGTCAACTAGTTCTTTTGCGTCTTTTAATCCAAGACCAGTGATTTCGCGAACCACTTTGATAACTTTGATTTTTGAGCTTCCAGCACTTGCAAGAACTACATCAAAATCAGTTTTTTCTTCAGCAGCTTCGCCGCCGGCAGCGCCTTGAACTGCTACAGGAGCAGCTGCAGTTACGCCGAATTCTTCCTCGATTGCTTTTACAAGATCATTTAATTCAAGAACGGACATTTCTTTAATTGCACCAATGATATCTTCTTTAGTCATTGTATATCCTCCTTAGATTGGATTGAAATTTGTTTTTACAGGTCGTCCAAAAAGCCCGATATTCTCGTTGTTTTTGAACACATCGTTTGGTTGTTTTAAAATGATAAAACCGTTATTAAGCACCTTGCTCTTCTTTTTGATCTGCAACAGCTTTTGCGGCCAATGCAAAATTACGAATCGGAGCTTGAAGTACGCTAAGCAGCATAGACAGAAGTCCTTCTCTTGATGGAAGTTCAGCAATGGCTTTAATTTGTTCAACGCTGGCCAAAGATCCTTCAATCACACCGCTCTTAATTTCTAACGCTTTGTGTTCTTTAGCAAAACTGTTAAGCACCTTTGCAGGAGCAATAACATCATCATTGCTGAAAGCGATAGCTGTCGGTCCTACTAATACTTCATCAAGACCAGTCAATCCAGTTTCAGCTGTCGCACGGCGAAGCATTGTGTTTTTATAAACTTTATATTCAACACCAGCTTCACGAAGTTGTTTACGTAGTTCAGTTACTTCTGAAACATTCAAACCGCGGTAGTCAACAACAACCGTAGATACGCTGTTCTTAAGTTTCTCAGCAATCTCTTGTACTTGTTGTTTTTTAGCTTCAATGACGCTCATCCTTGCACCTCCTAGAAAAACATTTTACCGTACCTGTTCATCGAGGTTTATAAAAAAAGCCTTCATGTCACAGTAGACATGAAGGCGCAATAATCTAGAACCGTACATTAATCTAGAATATCTGCAACACCTCGGCAGGAAATTAAGCAATAATCTGCACCTGCTGTCTACGGCATGTTTCGACGATTTATTTAAAACCAATAACTATTATATTGAGTTTAAATAACAATGTCAACTATCCATTATTTGGTTGGCGCACTAACTTTAAGTCCAGGTCCCATTGTAGAAGACACTGAAATATTTTTAAGATAAGTGCCTTTTGCTGCAGCTGGTTTTGCTTTGATTAGAGTTTCGATCAGTGTTTGGTAGTTTTCAACAAGCTTCTCATCATCAAATGACGCTTTACCAATCGGTACGTGAACATTGCCATCTTTGTGAGCGCGGTATTCAACTTTACCAGCTTTGATTTCTTTTACAGCTTTCTCTACTTCAAAAGTTACTGTACCGGTTTTAGGGTTTGGCATAAGGCCTTTAGGACCTAATACGCGGCCTAATTTACCGACTTCAGCCATCATATCTGGAGTCGCCACGATGACATCAAAATCAAACCAACCTTGGTTGATTTTATTAATATATTCTTGATCTCCAACAAAATCTGCACCTGCAGCTTCTGCTTCTTTGGCTTTTTCACCCTTCGCAAAAACTAAAACGCGTTGTGTTTTGCCAGTACCATGCGGTAAAACAACAGCACCGCGTACTTGCTGGTCATTTTTGCGAGTATCAACGCCTAAGCGTACAGCCACGTCGATAGACTCATCAAATTTTGCTGAAGCAACTTCTTTGACTAATTTGATAGCTTCTTGAATATCATAGCTTTTTTGACGATCAATAGCTTTTGATGCTTCTTGATATCTTTTTCCTTTTTTAGCCATTATATTTCCTCCTTTGTGGTTTTAACGGTTGTACCTCCCACCTTAAAAGGTTGCGGGCTGCCGCAACCTTTAAGACAAAAAATCTCTCATTACGAATGCCATGTTCTCCGCTTAGCCAGCGCAGAAAAAACATTCACAGCCGGATTAGTCTTCAACAACAATACCCATGCTGCGTGCTGTTCCTTCAACCATACGCATAGCCGCTTCCACATCAGCTGCATTTAAGTCTGGCATTTTAAGTTCAGCAATAGCGCGAACTTTATCACGCTTAATTGTTGCTACTTTATTGCGGTTAGGTTCACCAGACCCTGATTCGATACCAGCTTCTTTTTTAAGAAGAACAGCTGCCGGCGGAGTTTTTGTTATAAAAGTAAATGAACGGTCTTCAAAAACCGAAATTTCAACAGGTATAATCATACCAGCTTGGTCTGATGTACGAGCATTGAATTCCTTACAGAATCCCATGATGTTAACACCTGCTTGACCTAGAGCTGGACCAACTGGTGGTGCTGGATTAGCTTTACCAGCAGGAATTTGAAGTTTAACAACTTTAATAACTTTCTTAGCCACGAGACACACCTCCTTAGTCCGTGATTGTGGTACGGGATAACCCCTCCCACTGCTTGCTTGTCATATCAATCGCGGCGACAGGTAAAACCTTGTAAACAACAAAATTATACAATCATTAAAAATAGAATGCAAGCCTTATTAAATTTTTTCAATTTGACCAAAATCTAACTCTACTGGTGTTTCACGGCCAAACATGTTGACATGAACCTTAATTTTTTCCTTTTCGGTATCGATTTCTTTAATCGAACCTACAAAATCAGCAAACGGCCCCTCTTTAACTTTAACTTGTTCATCTATTTCAAAATCGACATCTGTTTTGCCGTCTTTAATTCCCATCTTTTTAAGGATGGCCTCTACCTCTTCAGGTAATAAAGGTATCGGTTTAGATCCGGCGCCTGTCGAACCGACAAATCCTGTTACTCCCGGAGTATTGCGAACAACATACCAGGAATCATCGGTCATAATCATTTCGGCTAGGACATAACCTGGGAATACCTTCTTCATTGCGGATTTCTTTTTACCGTTTTTTATCTCAGTTTCTTCTTCAACCGGCACTAGAATGCGGAATATTTTATCAGACATCCCCATGGATTCTACGCGCTTTTCTAAGTTGGTTTTAACTTTATTTTCATACCCAGAGTATGTGTGAACAACATACCAGTTTTTCTCCATAAATCTATCCTCCAGACCTTTAATACCTAACCATCACTAACAAATCACTCATTGGTCACCAAGTGTAAAAGTTCTGAAATTCCTAGATCAATGAGTACAAAGAACACAGTTAAAAAGATGACCGTCAAAACAACTGTGGTTGTGTAATTAACCAGTTCTTTACGAGTCGGCCAAGAGACCTTCTTCATTTCGACAATTACATTCCGGAAAAAGTTACCGGTTTTCTTAACAATGCTTGCCATATGGCTATTAAACCCCCAGCAAAAGTATATTGAGATCTATTTGGTTTCTTTGTGTAAAGTATGTTCCTGACATACCTTGCAAAATTTATGCATTTCAATACGCTCCGGATTGGTTTGCGTGTTTTTTGTCGTTGTATAATTCCTCTGCTTACAAATTGAGCAAGAGAGGACAATTTTCTTTCTCATCACGTACACCTTTCTAGAGGTGAGATGTTAGAAGTTGGAAGTGAGATTTCCAGCATTACTCCGAAGAAATACTCACGTTTAACTTCCTGTATGGCATCTCTCACCGCTAAATCACGATAATGGTTAAAATGTATCACAGGGGGACAAGCGTGTCAATGAAACAAAAAAACAGGGAAGAACCCTGTTAAGAAGATGTTCGAAAAATCCGGAACATTACCGGAGAATTCCATCCCGCTCTAAACTTATAAACTGATTTCTTTCAGCTCTAAGTATCTCTCCAGCTTCCGCTTCACCCGTTGAAGCGCGTTGTCAATAGATTTGACATGTCTCTTTAAATCAGCGGAAATCTCTTGATAAGACCTTCCATCTAAGTATAACATAAGCACCTTGCGTTCTAAATCACTTAAAATCTCGCTCATTTTTAATTCAATATCATCAAATTCCTCTTGATTAATCAGCAACTCTTCCGGATTTGTTACTCTTGATCCGCAAATAACATCAAGCAATGTCCTGTCAGATTCCTCGTCATAGATAGGCTTGTCCAATGAAACATATGAATTAAGCGGGATATGCTTCTGTCTTGTCGCCGTTTTCACCGCTGTAATCATTTGACGTGTAATACAAAGTTCGGCAAATGCCTTAAATGACGATAATTTGTCGCCTTTAAAATCCCTTATCGCTTTATAAAGGCCTATCATGCCCTCCTGGATAATATCCTCGCGATCCGCCCCTATAAGAAAATACGATTTTCCCTTTGCTCTGACAAAATTCCTGTACTTATGAATCAAATAATCTAAGGCAGAAAGATTACCTACATGAACTAGCTCAACAATTTGCTCATCTTCTAGTTCTTCAAATCTTGTATTAGTAGTCTCTTTAGGGTCCAAACTCACACAAATCCCTCCGACCATAACGGTGCCTAATATAGCAATATTATACAATAAAGAAATTTGAATCGTCAAGAATTTTCAAAAACCTCTTCTCCACTTTTCAAACAGGCGCGTTATTTCTTCATTCATAGGAATTTTTGTTCTTGTTTGTTTCGTATGATGCCGTTTGATATCCTCGTTAATTCGCTTTTCAATCTTTTTGATCTCATTTAATAATTCACGTGAGGATATTCTTAATGCTCCTTGTGAGAATATAGTCCATTGTTCAGTATAGTCAGATGTCGCAACATAAATACGTGTTTTAACATTTTTCAGTTCTTTAACCATTTTTTCAATACGCTCATCGGCTGTTTCATTTTCCCGTGTATAAATCACTTCTACTCGGGACTCAACATTTTTAATCTCTATGCCGGGGACCATATGCGCATCAAACACGACGATGACGCGCCATCCTTTGTAAGCTTGGTATTCCGCCAGTTTACCAATGAGTTGTTCCCGAGCTTGGGCAAAATCAATGTCTCTGATTTTTTTCAATTCATCCCAAGCCCCTATAACGTTATAGCCGTCGACCAGCAAAATATCCATCTTCCTAATCCCCTTGGAGATGTCTTTTGCGGTACACCTCATACATTAAAAGTCCTGCCGCAACCGATGCGTTTAAAGAGGTGACCCGGCCTGCCATAGGTATGTGAACTAAAAAGTCGCATTTTTCCCTTGTAAGTCTGGACATGCCCTTCCCTTCATTGCCAATCACTAAACAAATCGGCATTTCGCAAGACATTTGCCGGTAATCGGTGCTCGCTTCTGCAGCAGTTCCCGCAAACCATATGCCGCGTTCTTTTAATTCATCCATGGTCCTGGCTAAATTAGTGACCCTTGCAACAGGAATATATTCAATAGCACCCGTAGAAGCTTTGGCAACTGTAGACGTTAAGCCGGCTGCCCGTCGTTTCGGAATAATAACGCCATGGGCGCCGACAGCATCTGCCGTTCTTAATACAGACCCTAAATTATGCGGATCTTCAACACCATCCAGCATGATGAAAAAAGGTTGTTCTCCCTTTTTATCAGCTAACTGAAATAATTCATCAATTTCCGCATACTGATAAGCAGCAATAGATGCAACAATGCCTTGATGATGCTCTGACCCGACGAGTTGATCTAATTTCTTTTTCGGAACATATTGAACGGTGATATTTCTTTCTTTAATTTTCCCAAGAATAGCAGCGCTTAATTGGCTTTGTTTGTTAATCCAAACCTTATTAATTTCCCTGCCGGATTGCAGCGCTTCACTTACTGGATGACGCCCCATAATGAATTCATCTTTCAAGACCCTTACCTCCTTTCAATGGTTTTAATTCAAACATTTTTTCAATGAGTGACTCAATTCGTTCATGCCTGTCCAGGAAATACAAATAACCAACCAGAGCTTCAAAGGCTGTGCTGTAACGGTATGTTATAACATCTGTGTGCTTAGGTATCGTGGCAGATTTGGCATTCCTGCCTCTGCGAACCACACTTTCTTCCTCCGGTGTTAAATATTTATCGTTTAACAACGTTCGTAAAAGGGCAACCTGAGCTTTTGCGGATACATAATTGATAGCTTGCTGATGAAGATGCTTGGGCTGAACCATACCGCTTTGGATCAGCTCCCGGCGTACATGGAGATCAATAACAGCATCGCCCATATACGCCAAAGCTAATACATTAATTTCATTAACTTGAACAGTTTTAATACCCATATGCCTAGACTCTTTTCCAGCGAACACCCTGAGGCGTATCTTCTAAAATAATGCCTTGCTCTTTTAATTCGTCACGAATTTTATCAGCGGCGTCAAATTGGCGGGACTTCCTTGCTTCTTCTCTTTGTTCAATCAGTTTTTCTATATCTTCATCCAGGATGCTCTCTTGTCTTAGAGTTAAACCAAGGACACCTGTCAGTTCATCAAACAGATCAATGAAAGCTTTTAAAACTTTTACGGATGAATTAGGATCTTGAAGGACAATGTTTGCTTCCTTTGCCGTATCAAATAACACTGAGATAGCATTAGCAGTATTAAAATCATCGTCCATTTCTTTAATAAATCGGTCTCTGAGTACTGTAATTTTTTGTTCATATGCTTCCGCATCTTGACTATCCATAAGATCCGCACTGTTTTCCATACGATGCTGCAAATTGCGGTATGTTGTTCTTAAGCGATCATAAGCCTGTTCTGTATTCTTTAATAACTCATCACTAAAATTTATCGGATGACGGTAATGAACCGTTTGAATAAAAAAGCGGATCACGTTCGGGTCATAATCTTTGATTAATTCATGAACTAAAATAACATTTCCAATCGATTTAGACATTTTTTCGTTATTTATTTTAATGTACCCGTTATGGAGCCAGTAATTAGCCATCGTTTCATCATGAAGCGCTTCAGACTGAGCAATTTCATTTTCGTGGTGAGGGAATGCTAAATCCTGTCCTCCAGCATGAATATCAATCGTATTCCCAAGGTATTTTTCAACCATAGCAGAACATTCAATATGCCATCCGGGCCGTCCCATTCCCCATGGACTTTCCCATGTAATTTCGCCCGGTTTGGCTTTCTTCCACAATGTAAAATCAAGAGGATCTTCTTTATGTTCCCCAACACCAATTCTTGCGCCTACTTTAAGTTCATCAATAGACTGATGGGAGAGCTTTCCGTACTCTTTAAACTTTCTTGTTCTAAAATAAACATCTCCATCTGCCTCATAAGCAAAGCCTTTATCAATTAATTTCTGTATAAAGGCAATGATTTCCGGCATTGTTTCTGTCGCCCGCGGGTGAATGTCCGCTTCTTTAACATTTAAAGCATGAACATCTTCACGGTATGCTTTTATAAACCGTTCAGCAATATTTAATACTGAATCACCCTGTTCTATAGACGCCTTAATCAGCTTGTCATCGACATCGGTAAAATTGGATACGTATAACACATCATAACCGCGGTATTCCAGGTAACGGCGGATCGTGTCAAAAACAATTGTCGGGCGGGCATTACCAATATGGATATAGTTATAAACTGTCGGCCCGCACACATACATTTTGACCTTATTTTCTTCAATTGTTTTAAAAAGTTCTTTCTTTCTCGTTAACGTATTATAGACCTGTATCGCCATATGTTTCACGACCTTTCTCTTTCAATGATTGAAGCTCTGTTTTTAATTGTTTGATTTCATTTTCCATTTGTTTCAATTTATCTGCAATCGGGTCAGGTAAATCATGATTTAAATCATCATTATTTATTTTAACCCCGTTTTGGCGAACTACTTTCCCGGGAATACCGACAACTGTTGAATTCTCCGGCACATCATGCAAAACAACTGAGCCTGAGCCAATTTTAGAGTGGTCACCTACCGTAATTGACCCTAACACCTTTGCTCCCGAAGAAATAAGCACATGGTTGCCAATCGTTGGGTGCCGCTTGCCTTTTTCTTTTCCCGTACCGCCTAATGTTACGCCTTGGAAAAGCGTGACGTGGTCACCTATTTCACATGTTTCCCCAATAACGACACCCATGCCGTGGTCAATAAAGAAATGATGCCCGATTGTTGCGCCTGGATGAATTTCAATCCCCGTAAAGAAACGGCTGATTTGTGATAATGATCTAGCAAGAAAATAAAGACGTTTCTTCCAAAACCAGTGTGCTAATCGATGTGACCATATCGCATGAAGCCCCGAATACGTTAAAATCACCTCAAAATAATTTCTCGCGGCAGGGTCCTGATCGAATACAACTTCAAGATCCTCACGCAAAATTTTAAACATTTGCCACCCCTCCCTAGTTTTATTTATTTAAAAAAATAGGCGTCCCTGTGTCATATGACACAGAGACGCCATAAGCGCGGTTCCACTCTGTTTGAGAGAATATCTCTCCACCTTAACCCAATAACGGATGGTTCTGCCGCTCTCGCTTACTTGATTCAGCCAAAGACTCTAAGGGGCAATTCAAAGACCATGTTTCTTAAACCACTTTCAGCCGATGATGGTTCTCTCTTGTAAGAAATGGATAGTCTCCTACTATTTCCTTATCAACGCTTTCACTATTTTTTTCTAATATATCAAATGACAATTAAAAACGTGATTATTTTTCTAATACTTGTAAGGCATCACTAAGTCTTGCAGTGACAATATCTTTCCCCAATAAAGCTATTGATTGCGGTAATTCAGGGCCGTGCATTTCTCCTGTTACAGCTACTCGAATAGGCATAAACAGATTTTTGCCTTTTTTCCCTGTTGCTTTCTGTGTTGCCTTGATCTTTTTCTTGATCTCATCAGGAGCCCATTCATCTAAATTAACCAATTCCTCTTTAAAAGTCTTAAGAACTTCCGGAACGTGCTCACCATTAAGAATTGTCATGGCTTCTTCATTATATGAAATCTTCTCTTTAAAAAACAACTCTGTAAGCTCAACGATCTCCGCACCATACTGAAGTTGTTCATGGTACAAACCGATTAACTCTTCAGCCCAGGCCTTTTGGTTCTTATCCAATTCTTTTGGCAGCTTACCGGCATTCACAAGATGCGGGAGCGTAATATCAATAACCGTTTGAAGCGGCGCTTTTTTAATATATTGATTATTAATCCAAGCAAGCTTAACAGGATCAAAAACAGCCGGTGAAGTGCTTAATCTGTCAGCATCAAAGATGTCTATCAGCTCTTCGCGGTTAAAGATTTCTTCTTCTCCTTTTGGAGACCAGCCTAAAAAGGTAATATAATTAAACAGTGCTTCAGGAAGATAGCCTAAATCACGGTATTGTTCAATAAATTGTACTATACTTTCATCTCTTTTGCTAAGTTTCTTTCTGTGTTCATTGACAATTAGCGTCATATGGCCAAAAACAGGCGGTTTAAAGCCGAGAGCTTCATAAATCATTAATTGCTTCGGCGTATTTGAAATATGATCTTCCCCGCGTAAAACATGGGAGATCTCCATTAAATGGTCATCAACGGCAACGGCAAAGTTATAAGTTGGCACGCCGTCCTTTTTAACAATGACAAAGTCACCGATACCGTTTGAGTCAAAGGATACATGTTCTTTCACAATATCATTAAAGCTGTATGTTTTATCATGCGGTACCGCAAACCGGACGCTTGGTTTCCTGCCTTCAGCTTCCAGCCGTTCACGCTCTTCGTTTGTCAAATGTCGGCATTTGCCGGAATATCTAGGCATTTCTCCGCGTGCTATTTGTTCTTCACGGCTTTTTTCCAATTCTTCTTCAGTACAATAACATTTATAAGCGAGCCCGTTATCTAAAAGCTCTTGCCAATACTTTTTATAAATATCAAGTCTTTCAATCTGGCGGTACGGACCGTATTCACCGCCGACGTCAATACTTTCATCCCAATCGACACCAAGCCATTTTAAATAATTTAATTGATTATATTCGCCGCCTTCAACGTTGCGTTTTTGGTCTGTATCCTCAATGCGGATAACAAATTTCCCGCCGGCATGCCTTGCAAACAGATAATTAAAAATGGCCGTACGTGCATTACCTATATGTAAATGCCCTGTTGGACTCGGAGCATATCTTACTCTCACTTCTTTTGTCATTTGTCTCACCCATTTTCTCTAGAGGTTGTTAATTTTTAATACGTACTATTATCTTATTCATTTTAGCACTGAAAGTCCCTAAAGGGAATGGTCAAGCTTTAATTACCAGACAAACAGCCTGAGCTGCTATCCCTTCCTCTCTCCCGGTAAAACCTAATGTTTCAGTCGTTGTCGCCTTAATATTAATTTGTTCGATATCTGCTTCTAAGAGCTTGGCAATAACTTCCCTCATCTCCCCGATATAAGGTGCCATTTTCGGTTTTTGCGCGATAATGACACAATCAAGATTACCTAAACGATAACCCTTATCTTTAACTAATGACCAGACATGTTCCAGTAATACCTTTGAATCAGCATCTTTATATTTTTCATCATTATCAGGAAAATGACGGCCAATATCTCCTTCTCCAATAGCTCCAAGCAGTGCATCGCTTACCGTGTGGAGTAAAACATCGGCATCAGAGTGTCCAATGAGACCCTTCTCATAAGGAATAGAGATACCGCCAATTATTAGCGGCCTTCCTTCAGCAAACTGATGTACGTCAAATCCTTGTCCAATTCTCATTCAAAGCTCCCCTCTCAACTTTATAAATACTGTTCTGCAACAAGTAAATCTTCAGGAGTTGTTATTTTAATATTACGATAATCGCCTTGTACAACAGCAACATCCCGCCCGATTAATTCAATAAGCGAAGCATCATCCGTTACTTCAGCGTTAATAGAACGCCCATATTCGTGAGCTTTTAAAATTAATGAAAGACGAAAAGCTTGTGGTGTTTGTACAGCCCACAAGCTTGAACGATCTATCGTTTCTTTAACCTTGTTGTTTATCACTTTTTTAATTGTATCCTTAACCGGTACGGCTAAGACGGCCGCCCCGGTTAAGTCAGCAGCTTGAACAACTTTGGCAATTTGTTCTTTTTTCACAAATGGCCTTGCGCCGTCGTGTATAAGAACAATCCCCTCTTCGCTGACAGCTTTCAATCCCAAAAAGACACTGTCCTGCCGCTCTTTACCACCGTTAACAATCTGATTTACCTTTTTTATATGGAACTTCTTCAGAAGGTCTTGAAAGACATCCTTTTCAGCTTGATTAATAACGAGAGTAATACCTGAGCAAGCAGTATCCTGTTCAAAGGTACGAAGGGTATGAATCACAACGGGAGCATCTAAAACATTCAAGAGCATTTTGTTTTTTCCAGCTCCCATTCTTTTCCCTTGTCCAGCTGCCAGAATGACTACATGATATTCCATGAATAACCTCCGGTAATGTACAACGAATCAATCTGTGTTTAAACTTCCAGTTAGTACTATAGTGCCTGCTCCATTAATTTGGGCTTCGCAAAAATCATTCGTCCCGCCGATGTCTGCAGCACACTTGTAACTACAACATCAATGGTTTTGCTTATATATCTATGTCCTTCTTCTACCACAATCATCGTGCCGTCGTCAAGATAACCGACGCCTTGATTTTGTTCTTTTCCATCTTTGATCACTTGAACCTTAAGCTCCTCGCCGGGGAGCACGACAGGCTTAACAGCATTAGCCAGATCGTTAATATTAAGTACGGCTACGCCTTGGAGCTCACAAACTTTGTTTAAGTTAAAATCATTGGTGACAACAATCCCTGAAACCAGCTTTGCCAGTTTAACTAATTTGCTGTCAACCTCAGCAACCTCGTCGAAATCTCCTTCATAGATATCGACTTTTACAGATAATTCCTTTTGTATTCTGTTTAGGATATCTAATCCTCTTCTGCCGCGGTTTCTCTTCAATGCATCTGAAGAATCAGCGATATGCTGAAGTTCCTCCAGTACAAACCTTGGGATAACAAGGACGCCTTCTAAAAATCCGGTCTGACAAATATCAGCAATCCTGCCATCAATAATAACACTTGTATCTAAAATTTTTAACATTTTACCAGACGGCTGGCCGGTTTCTTCATTATCTTTTTTCTTATCTTTTCCTTTTGAAGAAATATGAAAAAGATTAATAAGTTCATCACGTTTTTTAAAACCAACTTGAAACCCAAAATAACCTAAAAAGATATAAATGAAAAGCGGAAGAACTGTACTGATAACATAAATATTTAAATAGCGTAAAGGAATTTGAATTAAAAAGGCTACGATAAGGCCGAAAACTAAACCAATTGTACCAAATAATACATCCGTGACAGGCGCTTTAATAATTTTCTCCTCAGTTCTTCGAATTGCACTGACCGCCGAATCCACAAACCAATATGTTAATAAGAAAAAGATAATACATCCGAGCACTGCTCCGGTATATGGCGATTGAAGCCAAGCAGGCATACTGTTACCGAAATTTAAAAGCATAATAATCATCGGTATATAAACAAATCCAAGCGTACCACCTAAAATGATGAAAAATAATTGGATCAATCGTTTCATCATGCATGGTCACCTCCTCTTTACTCATTATAGACAGTTTACCTAATTTGAAACTTAATATCGGCAAATTTACATAATTTATCTATTAAATAAGGCATTAATTAAACAACACGGTCAATAAATAACTGTTCTTGAATACGCTCTAAGCCGTCTTTGATTTTTTTAGCACGTTTAGCTCCGATTCCCTCTACTTCATCAAGCTCCGCGCTGCCTGCCTTAACAATATGATTTAACGTCTTAAATTTATCAATAAGATTTTTTATGATCACTTGAGGAAGTCTTGGAATTCGGTTTAACATACGATATCCCCTCGGATAAAGAACTTCTTCAAGCTGATCTTCTTTGGGAGCATGACCTAAAAGTTTAATAATAATATTCTCATTTAATAAGTCCTCATTATTTAATTTCCGTAATTGGTTAAGAATAGCATAAGCATCTTCTTCACTATCCATATAATCTTTAATTAAAAGAATGGCCTCTTCTTCAACATTGGTTACCAGTTCAGTTAATTGCATCTGAATTAAACGGCCTTCTGTCCCAAGTTCATTCACATAATTACTAATTTCGTCCCTAATACGCAAAACCATTTCGATACGATGAATAACTTGGGTAATTTCTTGAAAAGTTGCAAGCTCTTCGAATTCTAAAGCACCAAGATTAATAAGTCCTTTATCAAGCGCCGCCCTGTATTTCTCAAGTGTCTGCATTGCTTGATTAGCTTTAGTTAAAATAACACCGATATCTTTAAGTGAATATCTAAAATTGCCTTTATAAAGCGTAATAACACTCCGGCGCTGTGATATGGATATGATTAGATTTTCAGTTTGTTTTGCTACCCTCTCGGCTGTTCGATGCCTTATTCCTGTTTCAGCCGAAGGAATGCCGGTATCAGGAACAAGCTGGGTGTTAGCGAATAATATATGTTTGCCGTCTTCACTTAAAATAATGGCACCATCCATTTTAGCCAGTTCATATAAATTAGCCGGAGTAAAGGGACAATTAATCGAAAAGCCGCCCTCTACAAGACCTTTAACCTTGTCATCATAGCCAACAACAATTAGACCGCCCGTGTTGGCACGAAGTACATTATCAATGCCTGCTCTTAGCGGAGTCCCTGGAGCAACCATTTTAAGAATCTGATTGATGAACTGCTGCTTCTGAAAATTCATGTGCTGCTCCTCCCAACGAATAATCCAGTGCTTCTTTCACTGTAGAAACACCAACAACTTCAATCCCCTCCGGCACCTTCCAGCCGCCTAAATTTTTATAAGGGATAAAAGCTCTCTTAAAGCCTAATTTTGCAGCTTCTGCAATTCTTTGGTCAATTCTCGAAACCCTTCTAACTTCACCTGTTAAACCTACTTCTCCAATTATAATATCTGTTGGCTTAGTCGTCTGATCACGAAAACTGGAAGCAATACTTACAGCAGCCGCCAAATCTGTGGCAGGCTCATCTAATCGGACACCGCCGGCTACATTAACATAGGCATCTTGATTTTGCAAAAATAATCCTACACGCTTTTCAAGGACAGCCATGAGTAAAGATATGCGATGGTGGTCTAATCCAGTGGCCATTCTACGGGGGTTGCCAAAGCTTGTTGGTGTTACCAATGCTTGGATTTCAACCAGAACGGGTCTAGTTCCTTCCATAGCTGCTACAACGGTTGAGCCGGCTGCTCCCTGCGACCTTTCCTGAAGAAATATTTCCGAAGGGTTAGCTACCTCTGTGAGACCTGTTTCTTTCATTTCAAAAACACCTATTTCATTCGTAGAACCAAATCGATTTTTAACAGCTCTCAAAATACGAAAGGTATGGTGTCTTTCACCTTCAAAATACAGTACAGCGTCTACCATATGTTCCAGCAGTCTGGGTCCGGCAATAGCGCCGTCCTTAGTAACGTGGCCAACAATGAATGTCGCTATCCCTAACGTTTTAGCGATTCGCATTAATTGACCTGTACACTCTCTGACTTGCGAAACACTGCCTG
Source organism: Scopulibacillus cellulosilyticus (assembly GCF_042665295.1). Taxonomy (NCBI): domain Bacteria; kingdom Bacillati; phylum Bacillota; class Bacilli; order Caryophanales; family Sporolactobacillaceae; genus Scopulibacillus; species Scopulibacillus cellulosilyticus. The sequence goes on along the minus strand of NZ_JBHTCO010000040.1, from coordinate 5,974 downwards.
GCGCTGAAGCAATGTCCTGATTGTATATTGTCTGAATGGAATCAATAACAAGAAAATCAGGTGAAACATCATGTAATTTTGTCTCTATTTCATGTATATCGGTCTCAGCTAGTACATATAAGTTGTCCGCTTGAATTCCAAGTCGTTCGGCACGCATTTTAGTCTGCTTAATCGATTCCTCACCGGAAATATAAAGAACTTTATAACCATTTTCGGCCAGTTGATCTGATGTTTGCAGCAATATTGTTGACTTGCCAATACCGGGGTCACCGCCGACTAAAACAAGTGATCCAGGCACTACTCCGCCGCCCAAAACCCGATTTAATTCTTTCATCTTTGTATAAATTCTTGGTTCTTTTGATGATTCAACTTTATTAATCGGCATAGGCGAACTTACAGTTTTTTTAATTTGAGTGCCTTTTGGATGCGAGCGGTCAATACGTTCTTCAACCATTGTATTCCATTTCCTGCATCCAGGGCATTTTCCCATCCATTTCGGGCTCTCATAACCGCATTCCTGGCAAAAGAAAACAGTCTTCTGTTTTGCCATTTTTAAAAACCACCTTTTTACAAAACACAATCTTTACTTTATCTTATCATAATTATTGGTATTTAATTGTAACAAAAATTGTATCATTTATGTTTTTAAAATATACAATGGCTATAATTTAAGCCAAGGGAGACGTTCCCTTGGCTTCATAGAAGATTTCTCAGCAGCAGAATAACACTAGAAACTTCAGTTTACTGTTGCGCCGCAGCCTCAGTTTTTCCGGTAACAACAAAATCATCATTTTGATAATCTATCGTAACTGTTGAACCTTTGCTTATATTACCCTTTAGGAGCTCTTCTGATAATCTATCTTCAATCTGCCGCTGAATGGCACGTTTCAGCGGTCTGGCTCCATACTCGGGATCGTAACCTTCCTCGGCAATTTTTAATTTGGCAGCTTCAGTTAAATTAATAACAATCCCTTGACCTTCAAGGCGATCTTTCAATTGTCCGGCAAGCAAAGTTACAATTTCTTTTAATTGTTCTTTGTTAAGCTCATGGAAGACAATAATTTCATCAATACGATTTAGAAACTCAGGTCTAAATGTTTTCTTCAGCTCTTCCATAACCTTATTTTTCATTTCGTTATATTCACGTTCTTCATCAGTTTGAATTGTAAAACCAACATGGTTATTTTTCTTAAGTGTACTTGCGCCCACATTAGAGGTCATGATAATAACCGTATTTCTAAAATCAACAGTTCTTCCTTTGGAGTCCGTTAACCGGCCGTCATCAAGTACTTGTAATAAAATATTAAATACATCTGGGTGAGCTTTCTCTATTTCATCAAGCAAAATGACGGAATAAGGCTTTTGTCTGACTTTTTCTGTTAATTGCCCGCCTTCATCATGGCCTACATATCCTGGAGGTGAACCGACAAGGCGAGATGTTGTATGTTTTTCCATATACTCGGACATATCAACGCGAATAATGGCGTCCTCATCACCAAATAACGCTTCCGCAACAGCCCGTGCTAATTCAGTCTTACCTACACCGGTCGGTCCTAAGAAGATAAATGAACCAATTGGACGCTTCGGATCCTTAAGGCCCGCTCTCGCACGGCGAATCGCTTTTGATATAGACTTAACCGCTTCATCCTGACCGATGACCCGCTTATGAAGAATAGTTTCCATATTTAATAGCCGTTCACTTTCTTCTTCTTCAAGTTTAACAACCGGGATTCCCGTCCAATTAGACACGACCATAGCAATATCATCAGGGGTTACTTCGGTATTTTCCTGTCCCTGTTTTTCCTTCCACTCTCTTTGAGTAACTTCCAGCTCTTCTTTCAGTTTCTGTTCTGAATCGCGAAGGGAAGCTGCTTTTTCAAATTCTTGGCTTTGAACAGCAGCGTCTTTTTCTTTCTTAACTTCTTCGAGCTTTTGTTCAAGTTCCTTTAAATTAGGCGGCGCTGTATAAGAGCGAAGCCTTACCTTTGAAGCTGCTTCATCAATTAAGTCAATAGCTTTATCCGGCAGAAAGCGGTCAGAAATGTATCGATCAGATAACCGGACAGCCGCATCAATCGAATCATCAGTAATTTTCACCCGATGATGAGCCTCATACCGGTCGCGCAAACCTTTTAAAATAAGAATTGATTCAGCTGTTGTCGGCTCATCTACTTTTATTGGCTGAAAACGCCGTTCAAGCGCGGCATCTTTCTCTATATATTTTCGGTATTCATCTAACGTTGTCGCTCCAATACATTGAAGTTCTCCCCTTGCAAGCGAAGGCTTAAGTATATTGGAAGCATCAATGGCGCCTTCCGCACCGCCGGCACCAATCAAAGTATGAAGCTCGTCAATGAAAAGAATGATGTTACCGGCTTGGCGGATTTCATCCATTACCTTTTTCAAGCGATCTTCAAATTCACCGCGATATTTTGTACCGGCAACAACAGTACCCATATCAAGTGTCATGACACGCTTATCCCGTAATATCTCAGGAACTTCATTGTTAACGATTTGCTGAGCCAGGCCTTCAGCTACAGCTGTTTTACCAACCCCGGGTTCCCCGATTAATACCGGATTATTCTTGGTACGGCGGCTTAAAACCTCAATAACACGTTCAATTTCCTTACTGCGCCCAATCACCGGATCAAGCCCGCCCTCTTTTGCCGTAGAGGTTAGATCTCGGGCTAAGCTGTCAAGTGTCGGTGTATTAGCATTTGCTGAACCTCTTCCTTGTTGGGCAGACGAATTTGCTTCATGACTGCCTAATAATTGCAGCACCTGCTGGCGGGCTTTATTCAAGCTGACTCCCAGATTATTAAGCACTCTGGCAGCTACGCCTTCACCTTCTCTAATAAGTCCAAGTAAAATATGTTCTGTTCCAACATAGGAATGGCCAATCTTACGAGCTTCGTCCATTGAAAGCTCTATAACCTTTTTAGCCCGCGGTGTATAATGAGGCGGTTCTACCGACTCGCTTCCCCGGCCAATAAGATTTTCAACTTCTTTTTGAATTTTTTCCGGGTTTAAATTTAAAGCCTTAAGAGCCTTTGCAGCAATACCCTCACCTTCACGAACAAGCCCTAATAAAATATGCTCTGTTCCAACATTATTGTGGCCTAATCTTACAGCTTCCTCTTGAGCAAGGGCTAGTACCTTCTGCGCTCGTTCAGTGAATCGTCCAAACATCATCATTAATCAGCTCCTCAATCCATTGGTTTTTGAAAATCTTCAAGATGCAGCCGTTCGCGAATAAGTGTTGCCCGGCGTACATCTCTTTGATTAGGGCTTAATGTTTCTTGAAAATAATGCTGCAGAAATCCTGGTTGTGTTAAAATCATTAACTCATTCAATATATGATGAGATACCCCTTTAATTAAGCCTAGGTCAATGCCTAAGCGAACATCTGAAAGGCACTTTGCCGCCTCTTTAGAATGAATAATACGGCTGTACGCTAAGGTTCCATATGACCGGTATACCCGATCTTCTAACTGAAGTTTAGACATTTCTAACAAATCTTTACGGGCAGCTTTTTCATGCTGAATAAGCTGCATGGTCACGCCTCTTAAATCTTCTACAATATCCTCTTCAGTTTTTCCAAGCGTCATTTGATTAGAAATTTGGAATATGTTTCCCAAAGCTTGACTTCCTTCACCGTAGATCCCTCTTACTACCAAACCGAATTGGTTAATTGCCGGGGCAATTCTATTCATACGCTGTGTGATCATTAAGGCAGGCAAATGCATCATAACCGATGCCCTCAGCCCTGTACCAACATTGGTTGGACAGCATGTTAAGTACCCACGGTGTTCATCAAAAGCATAATCAAACTTTTCCTCTATCCAATCATCGATACCGTTAGCAAGAGTTAAAGCTTCATTCAGCTGAAATCCAGGAAATAAACATTGGACCCGTAAATGATCTTCTTCATTAATCATAATACTGACGGATTCATTTTCGTTGATTAAAACAGCGCCATGATTTGCGTCTTCAGCAAGATTTGGGCTGATGAGATGCTTTTCTACAAGCACTTGCTTCTCAATTGGCTGAAGTTCTGCCATAGTAACTAAATCAAATGAACCCATTGTATTGTATGACTTACCTTCCAATTTTTCTTTAATATGATCCAACGCTTGTTTTGATTGTTGTTCATTGGCGATAACCGGGAAGGTAAAATCACTTAAATTTCTTGCTAACCTTATCCTGCTGCTCAACACAATGTCATCATCCGGACCTTCTTGTTGCATCCATGGACTAACAGCTTGATTAATAAATTTTTTTAAAGACATTACCTATCACCCCTGTCTTCCAGCGAACGAATTTCATCCCTGACTTCCGCAGCTTTCTCAAACTCTTCTTTCTCAACGAGCCGTTGCAGGTGGTCTTTAAGGTCTTTTAATCTTCTTTTTACACTGATGTCTTTTCCTACCCGTTTTGGAATTTTTCCTTTATGAATGGTATTGCCGCCATGAATTTTTCTAAACACTGGATCTAATTTATTATTAAACGTTTTATAACAATCTTCACAGCCGAACTTCCCAATTTTAATAAACTCAGGATATGTTAATCCACATGTTGGACATTGGAGAGCGCCATGGTGCTGATTCATTGTTTCTTCTAAAGGTTGCTCAAAATTTAACAATCCTGACAATAGATCGTGAATTGAGAAGCCATTGGATTCAGCCATGAAATCGCCTTTTTCCTTCGCACATTGATCACAGAGGTGGTATTCAATCTTTTGGCCATTAACGATTTTAGTGAAGTGCAGCGTCGCCGGCCTGAGATGACATTCCTGACATTCCATTTTATTAACTCCCTTCCATTGGCTTCTAAAGAAAACCTGGCTGGTGCTAAAACCTAAGGATTCTGCATAACTGAATATGTGGGGTGAGTGCTCCTTCGCCGACGCATATTCAGAGAAGTAATGCCACTTCTCGTCGCAAAGCTGCAAAGAAGCTTTTTCATGTTGTAGCTTTGCAGCCAGTTTATACTTTCCTAACATATAAAAAAGTTCTTCTATTTTCTAATCATAGTTTATACTTTAGGGCTTGTAGCATTGCTTTTAAAATGTTAGCACGAACTTCATCCCTTAAAGGAATGCTCAAATCCAAAACAGTCCGGTCAATCGCGCTTATCATAAGCCTTGCTTCACGCTGATTAATAATTCCTTCTTCAAGTAATCTAATAATTATTGATTGAGAAGCATTTTGCGGGATGCGTATGTTAATATGATCAATCATTTCATTAATAAGTTCAGAGTGCGTATTGGGTGTCACTTTAATAACACGAATATAGCCGCCTCCGCCCCTTTTGCTTTCGACTATATAACCTCTTTCGATTGAAAACCTTGTTTTTAAAACATAGTTGATTTGGGAAGGGACACATTGAAATTTTTCAGCCAACTCGCTTCTTTTCAATTCAATGACACTGCTTTCATTAAGAATTTCTTTTATATATTGTTCAATGATATCCGAAACGTTTTTCATGAAATTTGTGACCTCCCCTCTTGACTTTGACTTTCTTTGACTTTAATTATAATAATATTTTTTAAAGATATCAACTAATAAGGCAGTTTATTTGTAAAGATTTAATAAATACATTTTCTCACGTATTGAGAAAAATTAAACTTAAAATTACAATAAATTATATGATATCCTTTAAAGATTAGTTGCTTATTTAAATACCCAACTTTTATTGGTAAGAAATTATATAAAAAAGAGACAGGCTCCTGAATGGGCCTGTCTCTTTTTAGAATGGGTCAGAGGGGTTTGAAAGTTAAAATCAAAAACAAAAGAGCAGGTGAAATACCTGCTCTTTCATGTGCCTGGCAGCGTCCTACTCTCACAGGGGGGAAGCCCCCAATTACCATCGGCGCTGAAGAGCTTAACGACCGTGTTCGGGATGGGAACGGGTGTGACCTCTTCGCCATTGCCGCCAGACTATTGGTTTGTTATTAACGACAAACCTTTATTTA
>NZ_JBHTCO010000039.1:0-57276 GCF_042665295.1 Scopulibacillus cellulosilyticus | reverse complement strand
AAAACATGAAGAAGTAGAGGTAGTCTGTCCTTTTTGTGAAGGTACTATGCGACGAGCAAAAAAGAATCCCAAGTGATAAGGCTACACTTGGGAAGTAATTAAGTCGCGCTAGCGATTTTGTTCTTAGTACAATAGAGGAAGATAAAATTTTTCAGAAATGCAGGAGGTTTTATGAAGATTAAGGGACAAACGGTTTCGGGTGTTAATGTTGATAAGGAAACACGGTGCAAGCATTATCATACGGTGCGGGACATCATTGCGATTAAATTCAAATGTTGCCAAACATACTATCCTTGTTATGAATGCCATCAGGAATTGGCAGATCATCCGGCAGAAACTTGGGAAAGCTCAGAACATGGTACGAAGGCTGTTTTATGCGGGTCATGCGGGCATGAATTGACGATTAAAGAATATTTAGAATGTAATTCAAGCTGTCCAAAGTGTCATGCCAATTTCAACCCGGGATGCAGCAGGCATTACCATCTTTATTTCGGCTCCTCTAATTCAGCTGAAGAGTAACTAAAACTATTTGAACGTCCCTCACCCTGAAGCTTAAGGTGGGGGTATTTAAGTTTGAGAGATTTTACAAAATTTTAGATGAAGATTATAATTATTAGGCGGACTTTTCAGAAATAACAACAAACAAACCCACTATTTTTTTAAAAGGAGATGAAAACGTTGTCAACAGCAGAAACTGTACCAACAAACAAAAAAACGGCAATCAACGCACTGATTACTGTTGGACTGGCCTGGGCGTTTGACGCCATGGACTTTTCCATTCTGACGTTTGTTCTTATTGATATCGTCAGTGATTACCATGTGCCGTTAACAGCAGCTGCCGGTGTAGCTTCAGCGACAACCTTTGCCCGGCTTGGCGGCGGCTTCTTCGGCGGGCTTTTAGGCGATTTTTGGGGCCGGAAGATGAGCTTTATTGTTTCTATCTTTTGGTTTTCGGTGTTCGAGTTCTTAACTGGATTTTCCCTCGGCCTTACACTGCTTTATGTCGTTCGTGTACTCTATGGATTAGGCATGGGATCGATGTATGCCAGCGGAACCCCGATGTTGATGGAGATCGTGCCGACTAAGTGGCGCGGGATTGCTTCTGGAATTATGCAGTCAGGTTTTTCATTTGGTTACATATTTGCTGCTCTTATTTATCATTTTTGGTATTCAGCACTTGGCTGGCACAATTTGTTTTTTATTGCTTGTATACCTGCCGTCCTGGTTGCTTTATATGCCTGGTGGAAGTTGCCGGAATCCAGGGACTGGAAAGTAAATCGTCAACAGCAGAAGACTAAAGGCGTCCCCTTATCACGGCTCTTTACTAAAGGGCGAACATGGAATACGATTCATGCGGCTCTTATCTCTCTGATTGCGTTCGCGGTGACTTATCCTATCAATGTGTTTTACGCGACTTTGTTAAAGCAGGATGGCCATTTCAGTGCAGCTGTGGTGGCAAATACAATTATCTTACTTAATGTCGCCGGCATTATCGGTAATCTGATCGGCGGATGGCTATCGGATATTATTGGACGCAGATGGACGATTGTTCTGTCAGCTATTGGAACATTATTATGTTCATTTATGTTTCAAACTATTTCAAACGATCTTTTGCGTGACGTATTCACGTTCCTGATTGGGCTTTTCTCCATCGGCGGTGTTTGGGCAGCGATTCCAACTTATATCGCAGAACACTTCGATACGGGGGTCCGTTCGACTGGGCAAGGTACCACATACCATTTTGGTGCAGCAATAGGCGGTGCAGTTGTGCCGTTGATTGTTTCTTCTGTTGCACCATTTGTCGGCGGCTTGGCACACGCAATGACTTATGCAGTAGCCATTGCATCTATTTTAGCAATCATTTTAGCCTTCTTATGGAAAGAATCAAAAGGTATAGAATTAGAGTAACATGACGTCATTCCTTAAAGGTTTCAGAGGGATGACGCGGAATTTAATCATGTAAAAGCACCTGCCGTCCGGCAGGTGCTTTTACTTTATACGTTAGGAAAGTATAAATTGGCAGCAATGTAGCCAATTCGACGTAGGTGCCAATTTTAAGTTCCAAGTATAAGTGCATGTAAGCCTCTGTCTACGCCTTTCAGGCTTGCCAATCGGCAAGTTTTCTTTAGTTGGTTAGCTTTTCAGAATAATTTTTATCATTATTACCTTCATCCTCATCACTTTCAAACGCAGGATTCGGAAGGGCACTGGCGACACCCCAGTAAAATGAAACTAAAGATAATACAACAATAACGAGCTGATCCCATGGTGCAGGCAAAATGCCCTTTCCGCCAAATGTTCCAAGGTAACTGATAACAATCATAGCAATACAGTAAAAAATCAACCACCAACTCGCTTTAATTTGTTGACTGAAGGTAATATGAGATTTTTGAACAATATTTTTAGAAAAGAGATAGCCGATAAACATAACGATTTCAAGACCAATCAGCCAAGAAATGGTTTTCCATCCTGTCCAATAAACGATAAAAGATGCGATGACAAATGAAAGCGGACCAATAATAGCTATACCTTTTAACTTAAACGGACGATGCAGATCCATTGCAGTTCGCCTTAACGCGACCGCCGAAATCGGGATTAAAATATATGAAAGGACTGCAGCCGATGAGGCGACATTAATCAGTTTATCCCAAGATGGGAAAGGTGCTGTCCAAAAGACGGATAAAATAAAGGTAAACCAGAGTGAAGGACGCGGGACACCGGTCTTCGGATCTACTTTCGTAAATATTTTAAAGAACGTCCCATTTTTAGCCCAGGCAAAGACCCCTCTGGCCGTTGCGCCCATATAAATATTAGCAGTGCCCCCGGTAGAAAGGATTGCGTCGGCTAACATTGTGTTGGCAAGCCATGCTAATCCGAGTAAAACAGCCAGATCCGCAAACGGTGAACTGAATGATAATTTGCTCCATCCGTTGTTTACAATATGGCCCGGCAGTGCCCCGACAAATGCAAATTGCAGAAAAAGGTATAATATAGTTGCTAACCCAAGTGACAATAAGACAGCTAAAGGTATCGTCCGGCCCGGATTTTTTGCTTCTGAACCAAAAATAATCGGCTGCTGAAAGCCCATAAAAGCAAAAGCAATACCGGCTGTAGAAACAGCAGATTCAATGCCGCTGAAACCAAATGGTGCAAAGCCATGGGCATGGAAGTTTTCGGGACGAAGATGGGTGAGTAAAACAACAACTGTCATAATCGGAATAACGAACTTCAAAAAAGTAATGATTGAATTAACCTTGCCAAAAATATTAACACTCCAATAGTTTAAAAGAAAAAATATAACTAAAATAGCGAATTGAACAAACCAACCAAGGAGAGTCGGATTTGTTGCACCTAACGAAGGGAACCATTGACTGGCATAAGTGCGCATGCCTTCGACTTCAAGTCCCGGTACAACAGAGGTAGCAATAAAGAACATAAAACTTGAGAGGTATCCAAGAATAGGACCGTGAGAATAATTTGGATAGCGGACAAGTCCTCCTGTATGCGGCAACGCTCCTCCAAGTTCCGCACATACTAATGCTAGAAGTCCTATGGCAATGGCGCCAAGAATCCATGAGATCGACGCCGCCGGTCCGGCATAAGTAGCCGCAATTTGTGAGGAAAATAACCATGCGGAACCAATGATAGATCCCAAACCAAGAAGCGTTAAATCCACAACATTTAATTTTCTTTTAAAACTGCCTTGTTTCTCTAAACTCATATCTAGAATGCAACACCTTTCCTTCTTTTAAAAGTTTTTACAAATAAAGTTCAATCGTTAATGATATTCAGTGATTGTTCGTTTATTCGCATGATATTTAATATTCACGAAAACAGGTGCTAAGTCCTTTTTATCAATAAAAAAAATAATGGAATAGAGCATTTAAACCATGAGTATTGACAAAATGATAAGTTGTAATTAAGATAGTTACAGGTGGTGAGAGAAGTGGTAAATAGTCGTCTTGCTGTTGCCATTCATATCCTTTCTTTAATTGCTCAGAACCCTCATGAACAAATGACTTCGGATTATATTGCGGCAAGCGTTAATACAAATCCGGTAGTTATCCGCCGTATTATTGGCATGTTAAAAAAAGCCGGATTATTAAAAACTCATCCCGGGGCTGCAGGGACGTTTTTGGCTAAAGATCCATCAGATATTTCTTTACTGGACGTTTATCGTGCTGTTCAAACGAAAGATGAATTATTTGCGATTCATGAGCAGCCCAACCCGAATTGTCCTGTTGGCAAAAATATTCAATCAACACTTAACGAAACGTTTCATGATGTCCAAAAGGCAATGGAAAATGAATTGGCGGGCAAATCGATAAAAGACATATTAGATCATCTCTTTATATAGAAGAGAGGTCTTTTTTCACCCCTAACATGTAACTGAGATTGTTACAATTAAAAACAGGAGGCAAGAATTAATGAAAATAGGAGTTATCGGAGCAACTGGTAAGGCGGGCAGCCGTATTTTAAAAGAAGCTGTAAATAGGGGACATGACGTGACAGCAATCGTAAGACATGCATCAAAAATAACTGATAAGAATACAGAGGTGCTGGAAAAAGACGTATTTAACCTAACTTCAGAAGACTTAAAGTCATTTGATGTCATTGTTAATGCATTTGGCGCTCCGGCTGGCCAGGAACATTTGCATGTTGATGCTGGCAGAGTACTCATTCAAGCATTGAAGGAAGCTCCTAACACAAGATTAATCGTTGTAGGAGGTGCCGGCAGCCTTTTCGTAGACGAAGAAAAAACAACACGAGTAATGGAAACGCCTGAATTTCCTAAAGAATTTCTTCAAACTGCGCAAAACCAGGGAAAGAACTTAGAAGACTTACAACAATCTAATTCTATTAGTTGGACATTTATAAGTCCTTCAGCCATTTTTATGCCGGGAAAAAGAACTGGATCATATAAAACAGGCAAAGATCATTTACTAGTTAACTCAATAGGTGAAAGCTATGTCAGTATGGAAGATTACGCTATCGCTGTTGTGGATGAAATTGAAAAACCCGAGCATTTGAATAAAAGATTTACAGTTGTATCGGAAAAATAATTAAAATAGGCTGTGAACGCCTGTTAGTGGTTCACAGCTTTTTTAAATTTCAGTTAAAGATATTAAGTAAGAGGAAGAGACTTTTCGATTTTTTACTTATAAAATATTTTTAATAATGGGTAGAAAAATATCAATACGGTCCCCAATGAATCATGACACCTATACAGATAAATACCAATCCGATGACAAACCAGATTAAAGCAAGAGGTGCCATAAACCGTACCCATTTTACATATGGAATGCCGCTAGCTGCAAGAACCCCCATCAAAACACCGGATGTTGGGTTGATACAATTCACAACGCCTTCTCCGAGCATGACGGCTTCTACCGCTACTTGTCTGGTAATATGCATAAGATCGGAAAGCGGTGCCAGTATAGGGATAAAGACTACCGATTCACCGGATCCTGAAGAAATAAGGAAGTGCAGCAGCGCGCTGGAAATGTACATTCCGACAGCACCGAATAGAGCACTGTGACCGTGAAGCAGATTAGCAAGTGCATTGACAATTGTATCGAGCAGTTTCCCATTCTGGAGAATGATAGAAATACACCGTGCCATACCAACGATTAGCGCCCCATAGACCAGACGCTGACAGCCTGATAAAAAAGTCCTGGCGATATCATTAGATTTTAAACCGCCAATAAGGCCAGCTGCAATAGCTATAAAAATAAATGTGCCTGCCATTTGGGGATCGCTCCACTTTAACCATAAAGCACCTGCGAGAAAGCCGACAAGTGAAAGTCCTGTTAACGACAGGATAAGTTTGTGCCGAATAGTAAAGGCAACAGATCCCTGATCATTTTCCTCTTCACTAAGTAAGGCCTTGCTTGGAAACCAGTCCTGACCAAGAATACTGGCATCATCGGACTTTTTTAACTTGCGAACGTACCTGTAAATATAGAAAATAGTTGCCAAAAGAAAGCAGATATAAATAGCCAGACGCAGACCTATTCCAGAGAAAAGCGGAAGCTGAGCTATTTTTTGAGAAATACCTAAAGGAGTAGGTGATAGAATTGTAGCGTTAAACCCGGCATAAGCACCAAGATATACGACGGCGGCTCCTACAATTGCGTCCCATTTAAGAGATCGGGCAACGATAATCCCTATAGGGATAAACCCAATAACAGAGTTAACAACAATGCCAGTTGTTCCAAGAATTGAAAATAATGCACCTACGACGCAAATAAACAATAATTGCCGCGTGCGAAATTTACTTATGACATTATGAATTAATCCGTTAATAGACCCTGTTTTTTCAAGAATGGCTATGGTTCCGCCGGTAAATAATATTAAAAAAATGATTGACGCCGCATCAATCATACCGGCTTCAATAGATGTGAAAAATTCTATAAAGCCGACTGGTGAGTGAGCAACAGAGTGATAGCTGCCCGGAACAGCTGTAGTAATAGATCCTTTTACAACCCGCTTAAATTCTCCTGCCGGAACAAAATACGTTGCAATGGCGCAAACTAAAGCAACCATAAATAGCAAAACATACGCATCCGGCATACCGATTTTAAATTTTTTCTTCTTAAGAGTTTTTGGTTCAGTTTGTGTGCTCATTATGACCCCCCTTTTTCATTTCGTAACAGTTTTGATTGATATAAAGAAAATTTTGAATATTATCTTTATATTGGTAAAATTATAATCAATGTTCATCTTCAAATCAATACTTTTTTCTACATTATTTTATACCCTCCTCAAATTAACGTTCTCAGCATTTTCAATAACTCTGCCATTGTAAGATATACAACCGGATAGTGCTTTAGGTTTGTTCCTTTTGGAGGAAGAATGTCAAATTACGTCTAAATTTAGGAAAAAAGGGTGAAGTGAAGACATTTAAAAAACTATAACATTATTAGTATAAAGATATATAGGTATAAAGAGAGGGGAATTATGTGATTAATAGGAATATCTTTTTTTGTTTTAAAAAAAATAGTTTTGTTTATTATGGGATAATCATAGCTTTGTTTGCTTTGATTATTTTTGTGTCTAAACCGACATATGCCATGTCACCGCCTCCTTCAAGTAAAAGCTACTATATGAATACTGTTGATACTGATACGCTTTATAACATGGGATATCAAAAAGGGCAGGAAGATAATCAGACACCAGGTACACAGAACAGCATTATCATCCTTGATTTCGGGAGTCAAACAAAAAGCTCGGACAGCGGACCTTCATTGTTTGGAGGACCGGATGCCTCTATAAAAGAAGTAGAGAATGCGGTTGAGGCATACTCAAAGGGATATTGGAAAGGGACAGGCTCTGATAACAAATCAACGATTCATTTAGTTGTAGGGACAAATAATTCCAGTCAAGAGACTTATTCGAATGGAAAGGCTTGGGCGGAGATGGTTAACGATATTGCAAGCTATAATACCGACCATTCTTACTCTGACCAGGTCATTTTAGACGGCGGAAATGATATGGAACCAAATTTTAACAGCGTGAGTGCTACGAAAGATTGGGTGGATGGCTATGCTTCGGCATACCGTTACTTTTTATATAATTATGGCAGTGCCGATGGTTGTCCGGCTGAAGAAAATCCAACAGGGTCGGGTAATGGAACGTGCAGCAATGATTGGACACAAGATGATATTTATCAAATCTCGTGGGGTGCGGCACCAACGTTAGCCATACCTGAAATCTATAACGAATCCGGAACAACGGCAAGACAATGGCAGAACATCAGTAAGTATGCAGCCAAACATTATAAAGGTATGCAATTGAAGGGAGCTCTTACCCAGGACGGCGCATGTACCCAATCTGGCAATAGCTGTATAGCCGGGACGGATAATAAGCCTGATCAAGGTTGGCAGCAATTATATGATCAGCTTAATAAAGATCCGGATACCCAACAGTCTGAACTTCCATATTCTACAGATATCACTTGGAGGAATGATGAACCATCTGCGCAAAGTCAAGACACAGCTGTAAAATCAGCTTCTGCCGGGGAACCTTCTTATTCTGAACAAAGCAGTGACATTCCTTTGCCGCCGGTAAAGCAAGCTATTGTTAACAGACATCTAAAAGACATGCAACAAGCAATCAATAATCATAGACTGAAAAGCCTTGTTAAATCGATTCCGGATATCATCCAGCACGACAAAAAATGGACGACGAAAATTCTTTCACATATTGATGATCCGCTTAATTACCATCAGATTAACTTTACTAATGGCTGGAGAGGGACCGGCCAAAATGGTCAAAGTAAAGGGAAGTACTCGACCGTTGAAGCAGGTGCACTTAAAAATGACCCAAAACAGGGAGTTATAGTTGTTCATCAATTAAACGATAAACGTATACTTATGAATGAAAAGGTAATTAAAACACCGGGCAAACATGGCGCAGTCAAGGTACTTGATCAACAAGGGAATAATCTTATTCTAAAAGCTAAAGATGGTTATAAATGGATTTTTGACACTGTTACAGGAAAATTTGAAGCCTTTTAACTTTTCTATTTCTGAAGAAACCCGCGTAATAGAAATGAAAAACCTCTCTGTTGTAAAAGGACAGAGAGGTTTTTCCATATTCTTATTATTTGTTTTAAATTAGAGCGATGATTAATGATAATATGGGGAAATCATCAGATAAACAATAACCCCTGTCAAGCTGACATACAGCCATAACGGCATTGTCCAGTGAGCCCATTTTTTATGTCTTTCTGTTTTCATCTGGAATCCCCATGTTAGAGTAAACAATGCCAGAACAACAATAATCGGTGCTAATATGATATGTGTAATTAACACGAAAAAGTAAATATACTTCAGTATTCCGCCGCCGGCATAATGTGTGTCAGGGGCAAGTGAATGATAAATAAGATAAGAAATCAGGAACAAGGCTGTTGTTGTAAACGCCGCAAGTATAAAACGTTTATGCATTTTAACATTTTTCTTTATGATAAAGAAAAGAGCCACCAACAAAAATATAAAGGTAAATGAATTGAAAATTGCATTCAATCTCGGAAAAATGGTGAGATCAAAAGGGATATTTTTGTGATGCTTGGGCATTAAGAACAAAACAGCGATAATAACGTTTACGACAATCGCAAATAAAATAATTGCCGGAGCGTAATTTCTATCCTTCATTGAACGCTTTTCACTCATAATCATCTTCCTCGCTAATATTTCTTCTTAAATCATTGTAACATCGTCTCTAGCAAACCAAAAGTTACAGAGTGATGAAACATTGTTGAGGAAATGTTCGTGAAATTAAAATAAGAAAGTCCTGATAGTTTTTATCGCTTTTTCCAATGCTTCTGAATAAAGTCATTGCGTCCCGATTCTTTGCGCTCCTTAGCGTATTTATCAGGGTTCTTTTTATAAAAATGCTGGTGGTATTCTTCAGCTGGATAAAAAGCTGATGCCGGAAGAATTTGAGTCACGATCGGTTTATTGAAACGTCCGCTTTTTTCTATTTCGGCTTTTGAAGCTTCGGCTAATGCCTTTTGCTTATCGTTATGATAAAAAATAGCGGTTCGATATTGGCTGCCCCTGTCAAAAAATTGTCCGCCGTCATCTGTTGGATCTATTTGCGGCCAATAGAGCTCGAGCAGTTTTTCATACGGAAAAACGGAAGGGTCGAACGTAATTTGTACAACTTCATAATGACCTGTTTTTCCCGTACACACGTCTTCATAGGTTGGATTTTCAGTGTGACCGCCTGAATAACCGGAAATGACTTTATGAATACCCGGGAACTCATCAAACGGTTTTACCATGCACCAAAAACAACCGCCTGCAAAGGTTGCTAGTTCATACTGTTTTTCTTCCATTAACATAATTCCTTTCGTCTGATCTGTAATTAATACAGTAGCATAAGCTATTAAGCTATGGCAATTGAAAGATTTTAAAATAATCTCGTTTTTAAGTTGTGATTTGTTATTAAAGAAAGGCTTTTTAATTGAATAAAAATTATCTCAATTACAGGTAACCCCCGAATTGTAACTAATGTTAAATTCGGGGATCTCTGTTGACAGCAAAATGCATAAACAACGACTATTTTAAGCCTTTCCGATAATATTCATTCATCATTTCTTCAGGAACCATGCTTCCGCCGGTATCCCAAATAATATGTGTGCCTTGATCTATTTTTTCTATTATATGATGTTTCGTCAAATAATCAGTTTGATTACAGAGCAATTTAATTGGCCCTATCATGCCTGCAAGCGCAGAAGGTTCCAAGCGGATGTCTTCTGTATCCACCAATGCTTTTAGAAGCTGATACAAATGGGCGTCACTGACAGTATAAATGCCGCTTAGAAAAGGCTCTATCGCTTTACTCACAAATCCTGACGGCCTTCCGACAGCAAGGCCGTCGGCGTCTGTTACATTATCAATGCCGACATCTTGTACAGAAATTTGATCATGAAGTCCAGTCATTAAGCCCAGCAGCATACAAGGAGAGTGAGTCGGTTCTGCAAAGAAACAGTGAACATGGTCTTGAAACAATAATTTCAAACCAAAAGATACGCCTCCTGGACCGCCGCCAACGCCGCATGGCAGGTAAACAAACAATGGATGATTTTTATCTATCGTTATCTCTAAGTCTTCTAATTGTCTCTTCAACCGTGAAGCTGCGACAGCGTATCCCAAGAATAGGTTGCTGGAATTTTCATCATCAACGAAGTAACATTTCGGATCTTTATTGGCCTGTTTACGGCCCTCTTCAACCGCTTTACTGTAATCTGCTTCATATTCAATAACGTTGACATTTTTACTTCGCAGCAAGTCTTTTTTCCATTGCTTCGCATCGGCTGACATATGTACAGTTACATTAAAACCTAATTTTGCGCTCATGATTCCAATGCTGAGTCCTAAGTTTCCTGTTGAGCCCACCGCAATTGAATATTGTGAGAAAAAGCTTCGAAACCTGTCGCTATCCATAACCGAATAATCGTCTTGTAAAGTTAACATTTGATGTTCGAGGGCTAATTCTTCTGCATGTTTCAGAACCTCATAAATGCCTCCTCTTGCTTTAATAGATCCAGAAATGGGGAGGTGGCTGTCGCATTTTAACATCAATTCACCTGAAATAGGCTGTTGATACGCTTGTTCCAAGTAATTTTTCATTGAAGGTATTTTGACTAAAGGGGATTCAATAATGCCATTTGTATTTTCAGTTTCAGGGAAGACCTTTGCGATATACGGTGCAAAACGTTTCAACCTCTGCTCTGCATCTGTTACATCCTCTTGAGTAACAGGTGATTTTTCAATGCCCGATTGAAAACTTTCAAAATTAGAATTAAGCCAAAATACCTCCTCAAGCGAAGTAAGCTTTTTTAGTAATGGGTATTGGCTTTTCAACTGTTGGATATCAATATTTTTAGAATCCTTCATTATATTTCCTCCAAGATAAAGTGTTATCCACAGTTCACAGGGTCAGACCCCCAAAAAAGGGATGTAGTTCCGGATGAAGACCGCCTTCCATGACAGAACGCGGCATAGTTGGAAAAAGTAAAAGACTGGAGGCTTTTCCTTCAGTCTTTTTAATCATGAAAAAATAGCTGCAAACGCAGAAGAAACAGTAGTTAATATCAGTGCCAAAAGCATGATAAAAATAACGATCTTAAAAGTTTTACGAGGCATACTTTCCCTCCTAAAAGAAATAAAGAATTTTAACAGCCAGAGGTTATTTTATATCACTTACATTTTAATTTATGGATAATGAAAAAATTTTTAAGATCTTTTTTCATTTTATAAAGATTGGTCTCGTAAGACAAGTTTTTTTAAATGATAAGCAGATTTGTTACGTTTTTGTGGATACTAAATAGGGTAAAAGAATTAAGGGCGGTGATGGATTAACAGATAAGGTCATCCTTTTTAAAGCTGCATCTGTTATACCATTGTCGAAAATTTAAATGCTATTGATAATTCTCCTAGTAAGGGAGCTATAACTCATTATGGTAAAATGAAAATGCAGCTAATTATCAAGATTTTATTGCATACATAGAAAGGTGATATTTTATGGTTAATGAAGAAAGACTGGTCAATGAATTTATGGAACTTATCCAGATTGATTCGGAAACTGGGGAAGAAGAAGAAATTTCTAAAGTATTAAAAGAAAAATTTTTAAGCCTTGGCTTAAAAGTCGAGGAAGATAACGCTAAAGAAATAACAGGCCACGGCGCAAACAATCTGGTTTGCACGCTCGAAGGAACAGCTGATGGCGATACGATTTATTTTACATCGCATATGGATACGGTTGTTCCCGGCAAAGGCATTAAGCCTTCTATTCAAGATGGTTATATCGTATCTGACGGCACAACCATTTTAGGTTCAGATGACAAAGCAGGTCTTGCTGCTATGTTTGAAGCCATTCGTATTATTAAGGAAAATAATATTCCTCACAGCACCATCCAATTTATTATAACTGTAGGAGAAGAATCAGGGCTTGTTGGTGCTAAGGCCTTGGACACTAATCTTGTTAAAGCAAAATATGGCTATGCTCTTGATAGTGACGGTCCGGTCGGGGACATTATTACAGCTGCGCCAACACAAGCAAAAGTTAATGCAAAAATTTACGGCAAAACAGCTCATGCTGGCGTAGAGCCTGAAAAAGGTATCTCTGCTATCAGCATCGCCGCCAAAGCAATTACAAAAATGCCGCTCGGACGAATTGATAAGGAAACAACAGCGAATATCGGCCGTTTTGCAGGCGGTAAACAAACTAATATTGTATGCGATTATGTTGAAATCTTTGCAGAAGCCCGCTCACTTGTCCAAGAGAAAATGGAAGCTCAAGTAGATAAAATGAAAAAAGCATTTGAAGAAACTGCGGAAGAAAAGGGCGGACGCGCGGAAGTTGACATTGAAGTTGCTTACCCGGGCTTTAAATTCAATGACGGGGATCACTTAGTCGAAATTGCAAAACGGGCCGCGAAAGCCATTGACCGTGAACCAAGGTTATTAGAAAGCGGCGGGGGCAGCGACGGCAATGTGATTGCCGGGCATGGCATTCCAACGGTTAACCTTGCAGTAGGTTACGAAAATATCCATACAACCAACGAAAAAATGCCGATTAAAGAACTTTGCAAAACAAGTGAAATGGTGTTGGCAGTTATTAAGGAAGTAACGAAAGCTTAATATATGGGGTTGTTTCCGATTGAAATGTAATTTTAGCCCCTGAAGAAGCAGATTGTTTTGTTTTATAGCTGATAGAGTTATTACAGAACAAGGAAAAACAAAGAAATATTTCTCTAATCCAGAAAAGGAACGTGCAAAAAAGGTTCTTCGAAATATATAAGGAATCAATCTAATGTAAAGAGGGATACAGATGAAGGTACTGACAACATGGAATGGAAAGCGCGCCTTTACTGCTGTCGGGGATTCTGGGTATGAAATAAACTTAGATGCAACCGAAGCATATTTCGGAGAAGGAAAAGGTGTTACACCAACAGAAATGCTATTAGCGTCTGTAGCCGGATGCATTGGTATAGATGTAACGATGATTTTAAGACACCACCTCTCTTCAATTGAAAAATTAGTAATAGAAACAGACGGTACACGAAAAGATGAATTGCCAAAAGGATTCACTTCCATTGATGTTACTTTTATTATAGATGGCACCATTGATAGTAAGCGCGTTTGGAGAGCTATTGACCTTGGCAAAGAAAAATATTGTGCTGTATCAGATTCATTAAAAGCAAATATAACATTCCATCTTATTTTAAACGGTGAAGAACAATCGAGGATGGAGTAGTCTTGGGATACAGGAGCTATGACACCCTTTATAGTCAATATGAAGAAAGTTGGGAATAAGTTGAAACTGATTGCGCTTGATATGGACGGTACATTGCTGTCACCTGAAAAACACATTTCACAAGAAAATATTAATGCCATTAAGAAAAAACAAAGTCAGGGAGATATTGTAATGATATGCTCCGGACGTGCTCCTGAGGATATTAAACAAATTCTTAACAAATACGGTCTTGATTGCCCGTTAGCAGGCAGTAACGGAACGGTTTTAGAAATAGACAGTAAGATATTGGAAAGTGTGTCGATGAACCGGGAGGACGTAGAAGAAATAGCACAGAAATTAGATAATGAACAGATCCCTTATTTTATCTATACAAATCAAGGAATATTCGCACCGGATGATTGGTCAGACCGAGTCGCGGATATACTCGAACATACTGAAGATTTAACAGAAGATGCAATAAATGATATTAAAAATGTCACTGAAAAGCCATATCGTTCAAGCTTGATACAATTCTTTTCAAATTTAAATCATTTATTTTTGAAAGACCATATAGCTTTCAATAAATTTTTTATTCTCACTTATAATAAAACGATTAAGGAAAAATTAACGTCATTATTAAGCCGGATTCCGAATATCACCATAACAACCTCGGGTCCAACCAACATTGAGATTATGCATAAGGATGGTCATAAAGGCAGCGGACTTAAAAAAGCTGCTGAGTACTATAATATTCCTTTAGCTGATACAGTTGCAATTGGAGACAGTTATAACGACATTCCTATGCTGGAAATTGCCGGGCTTTCTATAGCAATGGCAAATGCAGATAATAAGGTGAAAAATATATGTAATAAGATTACTTTGTCTAATTCGGAAAATGGCGTATCCCATGCTTTGAATAAGCTTGTGGAATAAGCGGTATCTGTTAAATTAAGCAGCAGATTAAGTAAGGGATCATTGGAAAGCTATAAAAAACATTAAAAAATGAACTTGTTTGTGGTGTTGAATTTCATAAAGGATGCTTATAGATCCAAAAAACCAGATAAAACTATTAGGCCGCTTAAATACGGAGCTATTCCCGTAACAAGCGGCCTGTTTCAAACTTAATTAAATTGCGGCAGGGTATCGTCAGGAAAATTAGATCTTAACTTAAAGAAAGTCCAATTTTAATAATAATACATCATAATTGCTTTACTCAATGTTAAATCTGATTTTTACGAAACAGCTTCATCATCTTTTTGAATATCAGCCATATCTGCCGATACACGCTTACCTATTCCAAATGCGTAATAACTAATGACTATGATAGCCAGAAAACAAATCCCAACGATTAGCGATATACGAGTGTCATGATTAAACCACATACCGATTAATACCATAATTAAGAAAGCAATGGTTAAGAAGTTTGTCAAAGGTGCAAAAGGCATTTTAAATGGATGATGGTCCATTTCAGATCCTTTTATTTTTCTGAAGCGAATTTGACTGATCAGAATAACAAACCACGGAACCATGCCGGGAAGTACACTTGCACTGTATACATATACAAATAAATTTTGGGGAGCAATATAGCTTAAAATAACGCCGATTGCCAAACCGACCAGAACACCAATTGTACCGAGCAAAGGCACACCGTTATGAGACAGTTTCGTAAAGAATTTAGGTGCTTGTCCATTGATTCCCAATGTATAAAGCATACGTCCTGCACTGTAAATGCCGCTATTACAGCCGGACATAGCAGCTGTGATGACAACAAAGTTAATAATTCCAGCCGCAGCTGTTATACCAACTTTGGCAAAAGTTGCGACAAACGGACTGCCGATTGAACCTAGCTGATCCCAAGGGTAAACAGATACAATAATAAAAATTGCGCCAATGTAGAAGATTAAAATACGCCAAATGATACTTTGAATCGCTTTGGTTAGCGTTTTTTGCGGATTTTTTGCTTCACCAGCTGTAATCCCAATGAGTTCGACACCTTGATAAGCCGCAACAACTAAAGATAGAGCAAAGAAGAACCCTGACCATCCGCCTGTGAAGAAGCCGCCGTGTTTCCAAAGGTTGGATAATCCGATCGCGTCTCCTCCGTTGCCAAATCCGAAGAAAATAAGACCCAGCCCGGCCGCAATCATCAGTATAATTGTAATAATTTTAATCATTGCAAACCAAAATTCAAATTCACCAAATGATTTAACAGAAATTAAGTTTGCTGCACCGAGTATAATCATAGCAATGACCCCGGGTATCCAGGCAGGTAAATCCGGAAACCAATACTGCATGTATGTTCCAACTGCAATAATTTCCGACATCCCTACAATAACCCATTGAAACCAGTTACTCCATGCGGTCATATAGCCTGCCAATGGATGTATATACTTATGGCCAAATGTCGCAAATGAACCGGTACTTGGCTCTAAATACAGCATTTCTCCCATCGCACGCATGATTAAAAATATAAATATCCCTGAGATTGCATAAGCCAGCATGACAGAAGGACCTGTCCATTGGATTGTACTTGTTGATCCCATAAATAAACCAACGCCAATTGTACCGCCCAAGGCAATCATCTGAATATGACGATTTTTTAAGCCCCTATTCAAATCTTTGTTTGCCATTTCATTTCCTCCTACATCATAGTTGTCTATATTTCAAGAAAAATACCAGTACCTCATTGTTTTCATGAACGAAATGACAGGCAGCGTCATATTTTTCAACCTATCTTAATATTTCGGGACGATTATTAAAAATTTAAATGTCCCGGTTTGTTTGCAGTTCACGTTTCGTCCGGGTAAAAGCGATGAAATCATATAATTCCTCTGTTGTTAAAGGATTTTTATCTAAAGAGAGAACAAATTCCTTTGAATCCAATAATTCAGTCAATTCAAGTTTCATCTCCTGTTTGTCATCGGTTCGATTCAAAATATAATCAACCGTTGTACCAAACAAATTTGCGATTTGCATCAAAGCCTGCAAAGAAGGCTCCCTGTATCCGGATTCGTACCCTGCATATGTGCTTTTTGCGATTCCGAGATGGTCGGCAGTTTCCTGCAAAGACCATTTTCTGCTTTTTCTAAGATTCACTAGTCGTTGTAGCACTGTATCCCTGCTCCCCATGTTAATCTTCTTTAATTATAGCATGCGTAGCCTTTATATGAAAGAAAAAGTACGCGTATTGAATACAGATGTTGATTTATAATAATCATTAAACTTATAATAAATTATATTTGTTTGCATTATGCGTACGGGAAAGAAAATACATTTGAATGGGAAGATGAGCGATGAAGAAATTATTATTGATTGCGACAGGCGGTACAATAGCATCTGTCAAAGGAGAGAGAGGCCTTGCACCCGGCTTGTCCGCGGAGGAGCTGCTGGAGCATTTCCAAACCTCAACAGAATCAGTTGAAATAACTTGTGAAATTCTTATGAACAGGGACTCAACAAACATGCAGCCGGAACATTGGGCTGAAATAGCTGAAGCGATTATTCGAAATTACGATCAATACGACGGGTTTGTCATTACTCACGGCACCGATACACTCGCATATACTTCGGCGGCATTATCCTATATGCTGCAAGGTTTACAAAAGCCTGTTATCATAACGGGATCGCAAGTGCCGATCAGCTTTAAAAAAACAGATGCAAAAAAGAATGTTGCCGATGCACTGCGCTTTGCCCGTGAAGATATAGGCGGTGTCTTTGTTGTGTTTGATGGACGGGTGATCATCGGTACAAGGGCTGTCAAAATGAGAACGAAAAGCTACGATGCTTTTGAAAGCATCAATCATCCATATGTTGCATATATCGACAGGGGGGAAGTTCGGTATAATTTAAAACCTGTTTCTTCTTCCGGCAAACTTCAATGGAATACCAGCTTGTGCCCGGATGTGTTCCTCATGAAGCTGTATCCGGGAACCAAACCGGAGATCTTTGATTGCTTAAAGGGTTTATATAAAGGTGTGATCATTGAAAGTTTCGGAAACGGCGGATTGCCTTTTGAAGGCCGAAATCTGTTGGCAAAGGTCGAAGAACTTACGAAAGCCGGCATTGCCGTAGTGATAACCACCCAATGCTTAGAAGAAGGTGAAGATTTGCTTCTTTATGAAGTAGGGCGCAAGGTAGCGCAGCACCGCGTTATTGTCTCCGGTGATATGAATACAGAGGCCATCGTTGCTAAATTAATGTGGGCTTTGGGACAAACCAAATCTATGGAAGAAGTTAAGAAAATTGTAGAAACGCCTTTGGCAGGGGATATGACTCCCGGATTTGAAATAGAAGAATAATTGTAAATAAAGTCCATAGTGCATAGTTAAAAATAAGACCTTCCTTTAGCACATCAGTGCCGCTTAGGGAGGTCTCTTTTTACTATGGATAATAGGACTATTTAACAGTGCTTGCTTCATTCAATGTTTTATTTTTTGTTTCTTCCGCCATAAAGATACAAACGATTAGTCCGGCAAATGTAACGATAGCACCTATAATCATTGTCGGCCCGATACCTAGATCTTGTAACGAAACAGGGAACAGGTAAGTACCAAGAAAAGCACCAATACGGCTGATAGACGTTACAATACCTATGGCTGTTCCTCGTATTTCAGTCGGGAAAAGTTCGTTAGGTGCGAGCCACTCCATCACATTCGGGCCTCCGGAAAAGACAGCGTAGAGAATAAAGCCCGTCATAATGAACCCTAAAGGCCCATTCGGGAATAGACCTAACAATAAGATACCAAGTGTCATGACCGCAAAGCATGTAATCATCATAGGTCTGCGTCCCATTTTGTTAACAAGGAATAATGCCGGAATACAGCCAATTAAGAATAAGAGGCTAATAACAGCTGACCCGTATCCTGTAGAGCCTTGAAATAGATGGTATGTTTTTAACATTTCAGGACCGAATGTAAGCATGGCAAACGTCGGCGCCACTTGGAACGTATAAAATAGACTAATATACAGAAGACGTTTTAAATAACCCTGAGAAAATACCTTAAGGAAACTTGTTTCTTTCTCTTCAGCTCCGGGCGGGACAATATCTTCAACTGAAGCTTTTTCGCCATAAACCTTTTTAACCACCCTATTAGCGTCTTTTTTACGCCCTTGATTCAATAACCATCGCGGCGATTCCGGTGTTCCGAGTCTTAGCAAAACAAGAATGACGGCCGGAACAGCACTGCTGGCAAGCATCCATCGCCAAGCATCAGGACCGATGTTCAACATCCATACACCGACTATATAAGCCACAGTTGAACCAACATAATATGCAACGAGGGTGACACCAAGCATTGCCCCGCGGTGTTTACGCGGAGAGAATTCAGCTAAAAGTGATGTGGCAATAGGATAATCTGCGCCTACAGCTATACCAAGGATAAGTCTTAAAATAAAAAGCTCAACACCATTTTGAACCCAGAATTGTAAAATAGAACCGACGATTAAAACGATGAAATCCAGGGTGTACATGAGCTGTCTTCCTATTTTATCTGTAAGGTATCCTAAAAAGCCGCCAATAAAAATACCTAATAATGCGGAAGCGCCGATCAAACCGCTCCAAACAGCACTTAAATGGAGTTGAGGAGTAATCTGCGTTAAGGCCATTCCTATAATACTCAGGATATACCCATCTAAAAATGGTCCCCCAGATGAGTAAAGTGTCAGGCGTTTATGAAAGGGCGTAAACCCTGCATCTTCAACATAATTCTTTCTTTTACCTTTTTTTGAATGCAAATGGATCATCCCCTTACTTGTTGTATAGACTCTAATGTTTATTATTTTGCAGCGCCAAAGTATTTTTCATTCTTTTTGACTAAATACAAACAGATCCTTTATTTAAACTTCCCAAGAAATTTTTTAAAATAGTATTTAGAAAATTTAAAAAGGGTACTTGAAAACATTTCATTCGAATGGTATGATTTTTCAAAAGAACAAAAAAGGAACGTCGTTGTTCATTATGAAACAAATTCCACAGGATATAGATTTGTTTTTTTACAGAATCATAGAAACGGTGTTCCTTAATATGCAACATCGGGAGGTGGCAGTCATAATCAGTAATAGAGAGAAACGAAAAGGGGGGAAAACTAAGGTAGCCCTGCTAGCAACGGTTTAATAAAGAAATCGTTTAGTTCATCATCTGTCGCTTAGCTAATCCATAGCACATAACTTTACGAAAATAAGAAGGGTTTAGATGGGTACTTTATGAAAGCGATACCATTGGTGTGGTCATTTTTTTAATCGTTAATTGTATACAATCTTGTCTTTTATCAAAAGTACAATCTTCAATTTACTTTAAGGGGGATATGAAAATTGAATCTAGTAAATGAAACCGAAATTTATAAGGCGATCAAATCAGCTATTATCCAACAAAAAGTAAGACCAAATACACAACTGGTAGAGGAAGTGCTGGCAGAGTCCTTTGGTGTGAGCAGAACCCCGGTACGCAATGCCCTCAGGCGGCTTGCTTTTGAGAAATTAGTCACGATTATTCCTCATAAAGGTACGTTTGTTTCAGCACCAAGCGTAGAAGATGCAAAAGAAGTCTTTGAGATGCGACGGTTGTTGGAGACAGCTGCTATAAGGCAAGGGTGCAGTTATTTTACAGAAGGACAATTTCGTGAGCTAAAGCAATTGTTAGATGACGAACATAGGGCACATGAAGAAGGAGACTTTTTTGCAGCATTACAAATTTCCGGTGATTTTCATTTAAAGATTGCGGAGTTAACCCGAAATTCATACCTTTATCGCTATCTTGAGGAACTCGTTTCATTGACATATGTCATCATCGCCTTTTATGGTTATCGTCACTTAACAAGCTGCAGTTCACACGAGCATGACCAAATTTTAGAAGCAATGAAAAAAAGAGACGTGGAGATTGCGGTAGATTTGATATCGGATCATTTGACAAAGATCGAAATGAGTCTGGATTTTACTGAAAACATTGCGGCATCGATGAGTTTAACGGATATTTTCTCTATTAAAAGCCATTCAAGTGTTTAAAGGAGATAGTAATCAAAAACATAAAAAGGAGTTAAAAAATGCCTTCAAATTTAGAAAGTTACGTTTCACAAGAGTCAGTGATTCAGCATGATGATAATCTGGATGAATCTTTAATTCCAAAATCCGAAGACAGCAGGACAGTTGGGCCGGTAGCTTATATGTTCATGTGGGTCGGGGATGGTGTTAATTTAGGGAATATGACGCTTGGGGCCAGTTTAGTTGTAGCGGGGACCGCAACGCTGAACATCTTTCAGACATTTGCCGCAGCTTTGATAGCCATTGGTATCATTTCAACTATCTTTGCTTTAAATGACAGGCTCGGATACAGGACGGGAATACCATATGTTATCCAGCTTAGGATGTCTTTTGGGATGAAAGGCTCTATCATATCATCGTTAATGCGCGGAATCCCCGCCATCGTTTGGTACGGTTTTCAAAGCTGGATTGGCGGCACTGCTCTAAATGAAATTACAAAAATCGTAACTGGCGGCGCCTTTGATCATGTTGCCATTTGTTTTATCGTTCTTCAGCTTGTGCAAATTGTACTTTCTCTGTTCGGCTTCCATGCTATTAAATGGGTGGAATCACTCATCTCTATTGTTATTATCTTGGCACTTCTCTATGTATTTGGTATTCTGTTAACATCCCATAGTCATGTTATTGCGGAAAAATGGGTGCATACAAAGGGTACATGGGGTCTTGCATTTTTTGGACAAATTATGATGTTTATGGGAAACTATGCTGCGATTTTTTTAAGTGCTGCGGACTATTCCAGGGAGCTCAAAACCGGTATCAGCGATGGAAAACGCGGGTTATTATACTTTTCACCTATTGTAATCGCTTACGGGTTTGTGCTTTCAATTGGGGCGATGCTTGCTTCGGCTACAGGTAACTCCAATCCTGTGAAGGCGTTTGCAATTGTGGTAGATAACCCTTACATTACGCTTTTTGTATCCGTATTTATTGTTATGGGCGTAGTCGCCACAAACATGGTCGCCAATATTATACCGCCGGCCTATGTCATTACTTTGCTTACAAAAATGAAATATAAGGCGGCCGTCATTGTAACAGGACTGCTTGCATTAGGCGCATTCCCATGGGTACTTGTAAAGGATTCTTCGTCAAAGGGGCTTGGCATATTCATTCTTATCTACTCCGCATTTTTAGGTCCGATCGTTTCAATTCTATTAATTGACTATTATATTTTAAGGAAGCAAAAAGTAAATGTTGCCGAATTGTATGATGAAAACGGTCCATTTGCCGGTTTTAATCCCTGTGCTCTGCTCGCGATGTTTATCGGCGCCGGAGCTGCTTTTCTAAAAGTAGAACTGGCTTGGGTAATTGGGGTTGTAGTGGCAGGCATTGCTTATATTCTCCTAATGAGGTTTACATTTAAACATTCAACGTTTAAAAAGGGATCAATATTTGAGAAGTAATTTTTACTTGTTGAATCAAAAACTATCATTGTTATTATCTGAACAGTCATTATATTCTGTGCTGATGAGGTGAGGTTAATGAAATACGATTTAATTATAAAGGGCGGCAATGTTGTTCTCCGCCATGAAGTGAAAAAAGCGGATGTTGCTGTGAAAAACGGGAAAATTGCTGCTATCGACAGGAATCTGGGGAAGGAAGCTTCGCAAATAGTGGACGCTCACGGTCAATATGTTATGCCGGGAATGATTGATGCTCATGTGCATATATGCGAACCGGGACGCACCGAATGGGAAGGATTTGAAACGGGAACAAAAGCACTCGCTGCCGGGGGGACAACTACATATATCGATATGCCGTTAAATGCACTTCCGGCGACAACGACAAAGGAAGCCTTGAAGTTAAAATTCGAAGCAGCTAAAGGGAAAAACTATGTTGACTACGGATTTTACGGCGGTCTCGTTCCAGGCAATATCGAAAACTTGCAAGAGCTTTCAGATGAAGGGGTCATAGGCTTTAAATGCTTTATGGCATCTTGCGGAAGTGATCATCCAGACGATTTTAAAAACGTTGATGATTATACATTGTATAAAGGTATGAAAAAATTGGCGGAACTTGGGGCTGTTTTATTGATTCATGCTGAAAATGCGGAAATCACTGACCGCTTTGCTGAAGAAAAAATCAGAGAAGGAAAGGTAACTGCAACGGATTACGCGGATTCGCGACCGATATTTACCGAAGTAGATGCTGTCAAACGGGCATTATTCCTTGGAAAAGAGACTGGATGTCCATTGCATTTTGTGCATATTAGTACCGCCGAAGCGATAGAACCAATTATTAAGGCCCGAAATGAAGGACAGGATGTGACGCTTGAATCATGTCCGCATTATTTTACGATAACGGCAAAAGAATTTGAAAAAATCGGTCCTGTCGCGAAATGTTCACCCCCGCTGCGGTCAATAGAAGAACAAGAAAAGCTGTGGGGAGCGTTAAAGCAAGGAAAGATTGATATGTTAACGTCAGACCATTCACCTTGTCCGCCATCAATGAAGTATAGCGGGACGGATAACATGTTTGAAGTTTGGGGAGGTATTACAGGCTGTCAAAATAATGTTGATTTAATGTTTGATGAGGCGGTAAAGAAACGGAATATACCGGTAACAGAATTTGCACGTATGATTGCAATAACACCAGCTGAGCGGTTTAATTTAAGCTCAAAAGGGGAAATCGCTGTTTCAAAAGATGCCGATATGATCCTTATTGATCCAAACCGGTCGTACACTTTAACAGAAGAAGACTTATATTATCGGCATAAACATAGTCCATATGTCGGCCGGACTATTCATTGCCGGGTGACAAAGACATTTGTTCGGGGGTCTTTAGTTTTTGATTTAGAAAAAGGAATCATTGGCAAACCAATTGGGCAATTCCTTACAAACAAAGAACTTATAGCAAAAACCTAAATAGAGAAGGGTGACTATCATATGGTCACCCTTTGGTGTACATTCACTGCAACTTTTTGCTCATGTTATACCAAATAACCCCGCCATGCTTAGAACTCGAAACGCCGTTATTGAGATATCCATAATTTTCATAGAAGCGAATTAAGTTCTCTTTACAAGTGAGAGTAATCGTTTCACGTTTGTTCTTTCTTGCTTCTTTTTCAAGGTGTTCAAGTAACGCGGATGCCACGCCTTGTTTTTGAAAATGCGGGGATACCGCTAATCCCAAAATACTTTGATGACCGCCAGATGCTGGATTCGGCTTTATATCACCAAATAAGTCATCTGTAATAAATGAGGCTTCAATGACAGGCCCGTTGACTAAACCTTTGATCACACCATCTTCTTCAGCTACAAAAAAACTATCCGGTATAAGTTGAATGCGCTTTTTAAACGCTTCTTTCGTGGCAGCCTCTTCTTTTGTAAAGCAAAGATTTTCTATGGCAATAAGTACGGTTAAATCTTCCATCTTCACGTTTCGTATTTTCAACATGTCCATCAATCCTTCAAAAAAAATTGAACCCATATTCTTAATTTTAATTATATATTTCGTTTAATAATTTGGCACCTTATAAGTTAAAAAGTGGTTTTTACTGTAAAGATAGCGTTGCAGTGTAAACGTTTGGGGTAAGCAGTCTAAAGAGCTACATACTCTTTGGCCAACAAGCGCAGCAGGTGCTTCACCTTCTGCCTTTTTATTATATGAAAAACTTAAGTAAAACTTATTTTTTTTATATTTTTCATATAAACTTTCCAATGTTAGCATATTTGTATAGGTGATGAAAGGAGCTAACAACTAGAGACTGTCTGTTTTTAAGAAACGTTTTTTGGATTGATATTTAATTTTGAGGTGATTTTCATGGATTTTGTAAAACGTACAATAGCACTAGCTCTTGAAAATGTAGAAGGAGGCGGCAGGCCGTTTGCCACTGTCATCGTACGAGATGGAGAGATTATTGCTGAAAGTCCGAACCTTGTGGCGCAAACGAATGACCCGACAGCGCATGCCGAAGTCGTTGCAATTAGAGAGGCATGTAAGAAATTGCAGACGGAACATTTAACAGATTGTGAGATTTATATTCTTGCAAGTCCCTTTCCAATGTGCTTAGGAGCCCTTTATTATTGCAGCCCTAAAAAGGTTACTTATATTACGACACGTGAAGATTATGCTCCTTACTATAAAGATGACCGCAAGTATTTTGAGTTAGAAACATTCTATGACGAGTATTGCAAACCAATCGAAGAACGAAGATTACCGATGGTTCAGCAAAAGGATGAAGATAGCATTAAGGTTTATCAACGTTGGAACGAATTAAATGTAAAATAATACAAAAATAGCAATAATAAGTTACGGATTTGCCAATAATTTATTAAACTACACTCAAAAGTGCCCAAGCCATTCCTTAATAGAAGGGCTTGAACGCTATGAGGGGACCAAAAAAAAGCGGCATAGAAAGCGGTTTTCAATATAAGAATGGTATGGTTATAGGCACCGAAAAATGACGGCTTCACTCATTTGCGGATTTTATGGGTATGTTTTCTGAAACATCTTTAAATATGGCCTTAAACGGTTTAATGAAAGAATTCAATATTTCACCTTCAATATTACAGCGGGTTACGACCAGTTATTTGCTCATACTTGGTGTTCTCATCTCGGTTTCAGGACTGCTTATTAAAATCATTTTATAAATTATTGTTAAGAAAAACTAAAGTGTATAATATAAGCAAGAATAATGGAATCTTAATGACAGGTGATCAATATGGATGCCGTGAAAAACCGTGCTAACATTATCTTTCATATCGATATGAACAGCTTCTATGCGTCTGTTGAAATTGCCCATCATCCGGAGTTAAAAGGGAAGCCTTTGGCAATTGCAGGTAAGGTAGAAGATCGCCGCGGTATTGTCGTGACCAGCAGTTATGAAGCCCGTGCCCGGGGCGTGAAAACAACAATGCCTGTTTGGGAAGCAAAGCGTCATTGTCCTGAATTAATCGTTAAGCAGCCTAATTTTCCCCTTTACAGAGAAACATCCCGGCAGTTATTTCAGCTTTTACGAGAGGTTACACCTCTTGTTCAAAAAGTATCCATTGATGAAGGATACATGGACGTAACCGAGGTTGCGCCCAAGATTCATCCGGTTCAACTGGCAAAATCAATTCAACAAAAAGTATTGGATACGTTAAAGGTACCGTCGAGCATTGGGATTGCCCCAAATAAATTTTTAGCTAAAATGGCTTCTGATATGAAAAAGCCATTGGGAATTACGGTTCTTAGAAAACGGGATATTCAAACCAAACTATGGCCGCTTCCGGTTGGAGACATGCATGGGATCGGTTCAAAAACCGAAGATAAGCTTAAAAGGATTGGTATTCATACGATAGGTGACCTTGCAAAAAGTGACAAAGCCGATATAGCTCAGCGTTTTGGTTTATACGGAGAAAGATTATATCAAAGGGCCAATGGTATTGATAATAGAATTGTCGACCCTGAGGCAGAAGAGACTTTTAAAAGCATCAGCCAATCTACGACCTTATCCGAAGATACGACATCAGTGGCAGTTGTTCGGCAAACGTTATCTATCCTCGCTGAAAAAATAGCGGAAAGGATGAGGAAGAAAAAAGTGTCCGCCTATCAAGTGACATTATCGATCCGGTATCATGATTGGAAAAATATTAGCCGGGGTCAAACCGTTAAACAGCCGATACAAACTAAAGATGATATTATGATAAAAGTCATGCCGATTTTTCATGAACATTGGGACGGCCGTCCGATCCGGCTATTAGGGATAACCGTTCAATCGTTTGAAGAACTAGGACAGGCCAGTAAACAATTGGATTTATTCTCTTATGAGATTGACTTGAGGCATGAACCGCTCATTAATACGATTAATCAGATAGAATCAAAATTTGGAGAGGGGATTATAGGCTCGGCCGCAAATTATAAAAAGGGTAACCGGCAAGGTGAAGGGCATGATTGAGTCATGCCCTTTAATAATGAAGATTTCACCGAAGAATAGAGGAGGCCATACGAACATGGGTGTGTCTTCTCCCGCGAATGGCGATTGAATAGGCCATAATATTTTCCGGTACAGCGATGCCTGTATAGCCGGCATCGCCAATATGATGGATATCAGCGCCAATCATTTTATTATTAAGTGCAATTTGGCGAAGGGTCGCTTCATCCGCCCCTTCTTGGCTTGTACCAATGACGGACATGGCAAGGCAATCTTCATGTTTTACAGCATTGATCCAATCGAGTGCAATGTCATTAGTAACCCCTGGCAGTGTTCCCGGAGAAGGGATTAAAATAACGTCTGCACCTGCTTCTGCGAAGGCCTTTATTGTTTCGCGTGAAAGAATATTGTCACCTGACTCTCCATTAATGCCAGCACCGTGCATTTTACCGGCGATGATTAAACAGTCATCACCAAGTACAATTTTTGCGGTTTGAATCGCCTCTAAAATCTCAGTGTTAGTTACGCCTGTTTTTGGGTTTCCTGTTAAACATATAAAATCAAAGCCTAATGCTTTTACAGCTTTAAAAGTTTCTTTTGAAGCCAGGCGCCCTTTAGGGAGCTGAGTTAACTTTTCAATAGCGTTTGCTTTTGGATCGACCGGCTCAAGGTTAACGCCAATCGGGCGACCGGTTAATTTTTTAGTCTCCCTGATAAGATTTTCCGGTTCAATATTTTCCCATCCAATGATATGAGGCTTGAGGACGTCAAATAGGTTAAGTAATATAAGATCTGCGCCAAAGGCAGCAGCTAATTCGATATTTGTTATTTCTCTGTAAAGCGGGGCAACTGTCGGAATAACCTCGGAAACAATGACTCTTCCTTCCGAAGCCGCAATCGCCTGTTTCAATTGCCGGCCGTTCATTGTTTTAAGATCTGAAGCATGGCAGCTTATGAGTCTTTTCATGTATTTTACCTCCTGAAACAAGGAGTTCCCTTAAGTAATAAGAGAACCCCTTACAGCTTATATAATAGAAATAATCCCCTTTGTTCCTTTAGCAACTTCTCCGGTTTTAAGAAGTTTAAAACTCTCATTTTCTCCTAAGTTAGTAAAAACAATAGGGGTAACAGCAGACAAAGCATGTTCTTTTATAACGCTAATGTCCATTTTTATGAGCGTGTCGCCTTGTTTTATTTCATCGTTTTCTTTTACTAATGGCTCAAGTCCTGCCCCTTTTAAGTCCACAGTATCCAGTCCAAGATGTATTAAGATTTCATAACCCTGTTTTGACATGATGCTGATTGCATGTTTGGTTGGAAAGATGTTAATGACTTTGCCATCGACAGGAGAGATAAGCGTCCCATCATCAGGTTCAATGGCGAACCCGTCACCCATCATTTTTTTCGAAAAAACCTCGTCTGTCACTTCGGTCATAGGCAATACTTTTCCATCTAGAGGCATGATAAAGTCATCAGCGGTCAAAGGGCTATGTTGTTCATTTTCTGATTCGGTTTCCGGTTTTTCTTCAATTGGCGGAACAAATGACTCATCAGATGCCATGATTTCCCGCATTGCGTCAGCAACAAATTCTACTTTAGTTCCGACAATGACTTGAATATTTCTTTTACCCATTTTCATTACACCGCTTGCCCCGTGCCTTTTTAATGCGCTTTCATTGATTTTCTTCATGTCTTTTAGAACTAAGCGTAGGCGGGTAGCGCAATGATCAAGCGACTCAATATTGTCTTTACCCCCAAGATCCTGCAAAAAATAATAGGCAGTATGTGTATATTTATCATTTGATGATATTCCCCTAACAGCTTTTGATGAAACGCTTTGATCAAATAACCAGGAAGTATCCCCGACGCTGTTGTCATCTTCATCTTCACGCCCAGGCGTTTTTAAGTTAAATAGTTTAATAGCAAAGTAGAAGACGACAAAATAAATAAAGAAGTAAACTGCACCTTGTAAGAGCAACAGCAATGGATGCTGCGCCTTAGTAAAGTTTAAGAGATAGTCAATCGCGCCTGCTGAGAACCCATATGAGTCATGGATGCTCAGGAAATTAGCTACAATTAAGGATGAGCCGGTCAATAACGCGTGTATGACGTAAAGGAAAGGCGCCAGAAACATAAATGAAAATTCAATTGGCTCTGTTACCCCGGTTAAAAACGATGTAAAGGCTATGCCAAAGAAGAAACCTGCCAGCATTTTTCTGCGATGTTTTTTAGCTGTGACATACATGGCAAGACATGCGCCTGGCAAACCGAACATCATAATTGGGAAAAATCCGGCAGTAAATTTGCCGCCGTTAGGATCCCCGGCAAAGAACCTTGTTAAATCGCCATGAACGATATGGCCGGCAGCATCCTTATAAGTGCCAAATTCAAAATATATCAGCGAATTGACGACATGATGCAGCCCGGTCGGGATTAAAAGACGGTTAAGGAAGCCAAAAGCGCCTAGACCGATGGCACCAGAATTAATGATCCAGTTGCCGACGGCTTCAATCGCATTTTGTACGGGCGGCCATATAATGCCAAAGATGCCGCCTAATATAACCATGGCGATAGAGGTTATAATCGGCACAAAGCGTCTGCCCCCGAAAAAGGCCAGCCAATCGGGCAGTTGTATTCTATAAAACCGATTATACATGAGACCGGCAAGAATGCCGGCGATGATGCCGCCTAACACTGCCAGATTAATATCCTTATTAATAGCGGTTGCCGCGGCTGTCAGAACAAGATAACCGACACCTCCGGCAAGACCGGCAGTACCGCTTTGATCCTTTGAAAAGCCAATCGATACGCCAATGGCAAAGATAAGCGGAAGATTGTCCAAGATTGCCTGTCCGCCGCCATGAATAAACGGTATATTGAGCATGTCTTTATCACCGAGACGCACTAGAATAGCTGCGGCAGGCAGAATGGCAATCGGCAGCATCAACGATTTACCAATTCGTTGAAGAAAGCTTAACATGAATCAGACCTCCTTTGATAAACATTTTGAAAATGACAAATGAATGAGAGCGCTTTCTGAAATTGTTGGAAGTAATTAATTTAATAAAATTATCTCCCCCCTCTGAAACCATCGTGGCTATGGGACTTTCATAAAACATTTTATGTACAGCTTTTAAATATAGACATCTAGACAGCAAGTTTTTAACAGAAATAGAAATTTAAAATTTTTCTGAAATATAACAGTCAAAGATATTCCATTTTTATATTTGATATGATATAACTATAAATGAAGTTTAAACAACTTAGTTTTATTGATATGAAGTTGCAACTTCATCATAATGTTAGAGAGAGGTATCATGATGGAAACTTTGACCTTTGAAAATTTAGTAAAGGAAAAGTTCAATAGTTTATCTGCAGGTCAAAAAAAGGTGGCTGAATATTTACTGCAAAATCTTGAAGAAGCAGTTTTTAGTACAGCATTCCAGATCGGCCGGAAAGTTGATGTCAGCGAGACAACTGTCATAAGACTGTCCTATGCGCTTGGGCTTGGCGGATTTTCCGACATGCAAGAAAAAATTAAAAGACAGTTATTGTCAAACAATCAGCAACCTCCTAACTTTAATAACTCAGCAAATTCCAACGACAAAAATGATAAAAATGCCCCTTTTTCAAAGGTGATTGAGAATGAAATCAATATTTTAAGAAGTATGCTTCAACAATTAAATATGAAAGATTTATGGAAAGCTGTAGATACATTAATTAACGCAGACCGGATTTTAATTGTTGGATTTCGGGCTTCCTATGCGGCTGCACATTGGTTTTCGTACACGCTCAGTACTTTAAGGGAAGGTGTATCATTGTGTCCTTCGACAGATGAATTTCATGAAAAGTTCTGTGACCTGACTGAACAATCGGCAGTCTTGTTGATTTCTTTTCCGCGTTATACAAAGGAATCTTTACATATTGCGAAATGTACAAAAAAACAAGGTGTTCAATTAATATCGGTAACCGACAGAATGCTTTCTCCGGTCGGACGGATATCTGATATCACCCTTACTACAGAAGAAAATGCTGAATCAGGTTCTAATTCCATTTCTTCCATCATCAGCTTGTTGGATTTAGTTATTACGGGAATTAATGCAAAAGATAAAGCAAGGATTCAGTCCCGTCAGAAGAAATTAGAAGAACTTTATTCAGGATATGAAGTATTTATAGAATAATTCATATTCGCAAAATATGAAGGAGCTGTTTAGAATTGGATCCGATGCATTTTTTATCAGAACAAAGCCAAACGATCATTAAGACTTACAATGATTTGCATCAGATAGCTGAACCCAGCTGGTCGGAAAAGAAAACATCTTATTATATCTATCAATTCCTTAAAAGATTAGGAATGGAAATTAAAACATTTGACAACCATTATGGGATTGTTGCAGAAATACCTGGGGAAATTGAAGAAGTTGTTGCGTGCCGCGCTGATATGGATGCGCTTGTCCAAGAGGTTGACGGCGTTGTGCAGCCAAACCATTCCTGCGGTCATGATGCCCACAGTACCATGGTAATGTATGCGGCTTTGGCTATTGCTAAAAGTAATATTCAACCGAAAAGAACAATTCGTTTTATTTTCCAGCCCGCTGAAGAAAAAGCCGGCGGCGCTGTCCAGATGATGAAAGACGGCGCGCTTGAAAATGTAAAAACCCTTTTTGGCATACATCTGCGTCCTCATATGGAAGTACCGGATGGAAAGGCATCTGCTGTGATTATTCATGGATCTTCTGTTAATTTAACGGGAAAAATTAAAGGCGTACAAGCCCATGCTTCCAGGCCGGAAGAGGGGATAAATGCGATTGAGGCAGCAGCGTTCGTTGTACAATGTTTAAAAGAAATTCACTTGGATACGTCAGAGTCTTTTTCTATTAAAATGACCCAATTGCAAACAGGGGGAAACGCATCCAATGTTATACCGGAATCAGCAACTTTCACATTGGATCTAAGAGCGCAAACAAATGAAGCTATGGATAAGCTTAAAGAAAAAGCTGAGCTTATTTTGGAACATGTATCGAAATTGTCAGGTACTAGTATTGATTGGAAGTTTGAAGAATTTGTACCTGCGGCTTCACCTAATGAAAATGCTATGAAATTGGCGCAAGAGGCCATTGAAGAAATACTTGGACAGGAGAATTTTGTGCCGGTTTGCATTTCAAAAGGAGGGGAGGACTTCCATTTCTATACTTTTGAGCACCCTGAGATTGAAGCAACAATGATAGGTTTGGGGTGTGATCTAAGGCCAGGATTACACCATCCTAAAATGACATTTAACGTTAACTCGCTTATCAATGGTGCACAAATTCTAACAAAAGCATTAATAAAAGCAGCGGAAAGATAAGGATATTGAAAAAGTTATTCTATTGTCTATTGTGTGGATGCAATAGCCGATGCAGAGATTCGAAAATGAGGTGTTTTTTATGAGTGAAAACTTAATCATTCGTTCCATTGAATCAGTACAAGAGCTTGAAGAGGTTAGACAGCTGGAGTCACTTATTTGGAGTGAATTAGAATCATATCCTGTCAGTCAAACAATAACAGCAGTAAAGAATGGCGGCATGGTTATTGGCGCTTTTTTGGAAAATCAGCTGATTGGCTTTCAGTATAGTTTTGCCGGTTTTGACGGTCATAAGCCGTACTTATGTTCACAAACTTTGGGGATACATCCTGATTTCAGGAAAATGGGTATTGGGGAAAAACTTAAATGTAAACAACGGGAAGAAGCTATTAAAAAAGGATACGATCTGATCACATGGACGTATGATCCTATGGAAACAGTCAATGGACACTTGAATTTACATAAGCTTGGCGCTGAGTGTTCGACTTATATTGAAAATTGCTACGGGGACATGCCCGATGCTTTAAACATTGGGATGCCCTCGGATAGATTTGTAGTGGAGTGGAGAATTAAAGATAGGCAGGAGAGAAATCAAAACTATCATCAATCCGTTAACTTGCTCAATAATGAAAGTCATTTATTAATTAAAACGGGTAAAAATTCGGATGGGTTCCTTGTTCCAGAAGAAATTGATTTATCAAAGGATCAAGACGAAGAATCTCTCTTTGTACCTGTATCAAGCGATTTTCAAAGTATAAAGCAGTATAATCTGGATCTTGCATTGTCTTGGAGAATGAAAACCCGGCAAGTATTTACACATTATTTTAAGCACGGCTGGTCAGCGGTTGACCTTGTTCGAAATGAATCAGATCCTGATATATGTTTCTATGTTTTAAAGCAGATTAATAGTTAATGAGAGGAGATTCGATAATGGAAATTAAGCATATCGTATTGCGTCATTTAAAAATGGATCTTTTAAAACCTTTTACGACGAGTGTTGGTACTGAATATGATAAAGATTTTATTTTAGTTGAAGTTAAGGCAAAGAATGGTTTATCCGGATGGGCAGAATCAGTTGCAGCCATTGATCCATTTTATAAAGAAGAGACAGTCAAAACGAATTGGCACATCATGAGTGATTTTTTAATCCCGATTTTGCTGAAAGAGCCTATTACTCATCCTGATCAGGTGTCGGAACGATTCAGTCATGTCCGCGGCAATTTTATGGCTAAATCAGCTTTGGAAGGAGCAATATGGGACCTTTATGCCAGAGAAAACGGGATGCCTTTGGCAAAAGCACTGGGAGGCACAAAAGATAAGATTGAGGTTGGCGTAAGTATTGGCATTCAAAGCTCTGAGAAAGAATTGCTCGATCTTATTGAAAAGTCTCTTGATGAAGGCTATAAACGTATAAAAGTAAAAATTCAACCTGGATGGGATATAAACATATTATCTCTTATTCGCAAGCATTATCCGGATATTCCGCTAATGGCTGACGCTAACACCGCCTATTCGCTTGATGATTTAGAGCTTTTAAAATCCCTTGATGAATTTAATCTAACCATGATTGAACAGCCTCTTGGATTTGATGATATTATTGATCATGCCCGGCTGCAATCAGAAATAGAAACACCTATTTGCTTAGATGAAAGCATTCACTCAGCTGAAGATGTAAGAAAGGCGATTCAATTAGGAAGCTGTCAAGTTATTAATATTAAAATAGGCCGCGTAGGCGGGTTGACAGAATCTAAAAAAATTCATGACCTTTGCGGGTCGCATGGTATTCCTGTCTGGTGCGGCGGCATGCTTGAATCAGGTGTCGGCAGGGCGCACAATATAGCGATCACGAGCCTGGAAAACTTCGTATTGCCCGGGGATACGGCGGCCTCTTCAAATTATTGGGCTCAGGATATCATTGAACCGGAAGTTGTTGTAAACAATGGATTGATCACCGTTCCTGATAAACCGGGGATCGGATATGAACCTGACAGGTCTAAAATTGAAGATTTTACTTTGTACAGCAAGGTTTTTAGAATATAAGAAGCTATTTTTTCGCTAAAGTTTCAAATGTGATAATGTAATGGGTTATTCCATCCTGTTCTTTTCTCTTATAATAAGAGAGGGAACAGGATTTTATTAATGTAAAGAGATGTTTTATAATTGAATAAGTCTTTTTAGTTCGAAAAATAAAGGAATGATACATATGCACTTTACCTTTTTGGGCACTGGTGCCGGAGTGCCTGCAAAAAATCGTAATACGACATCAATGGTTCTTACGATGCCTGAATATCAAGGCGATACATGGATGTTTGATTGCGGTGAAGCGACCCAGCATCAAATTCTGCATACTTCTGTTAAATTGTCTAAAATCAAAAAGATTTTTATCACTCATATGCACGGCGACCATATATACGGCTTGCCCGGTGTCTTAGGAAGCCGTTCGTTTCAAGGCGGCGTTGATAAATTAACCGTGTACGGGCCGAAGGGAATTAAGGATTTTATTGAGATAAGCCTCTCTGTATCTTCGACATATTTAAAATATCCGCTGGAAATTATTGAATTAGATGAAGACGGTATTATTTATGAGGATGGAAATTTTAAGGTGTCTGTAAAGGAACTTGAACATGGCATCACATGTTTTGGGTATCGTATCGAGGAAAAGGATCAGCCGGGAACACTTTTAGTTGACCGGTTAAAGGCTGAAGGCGTGATGCCGGGACCTATTTACAGACAAATAAAGGAGCATGCGGCTGTTACGCTGCCGGATGGACGGACATTAACATCTTCAGACTATATTGGGCCGGATAAAAAAGGGAGGAAATTGGCTGTTTTAGGTGATACGCGCGTTTGTCAGGCGGCTGTAGAACTGGCTGAAAATGCTGATCTTTTGATTCATGAATCAACTTTTTCAAAAGGAATGGAACAGAAGGCGCATAGCTATTTTCATTCAACATCAACCCAAGCTGCCAAAACAGCCAAGGCGGCAAATGTTGCCGCCTTGATTTTGACACATATCAGCTCCCGGTTTCAGGAGGATGATCAGCTGTTACTTGAAGAAGCGCGGGAAATTTTTAATCCAACCTATCTTGCTAAAGACTTTTGGACGTATGAGTTAAATTAACGATTAGGTTATCCTTAGCGGAGAGCGGTTTTAATTAAAACCGCCAGCCGCGCTCATATTGTACAGGCGTTTCAATTGTTTCGCCCAACTTAACGGCTGCAGTTCTAGGCCAGTATGGATCACGCAGTAATTCTCTGCCCAAAAAGATCAAGTCAGCACGGTCATTTTTCAAAATCTCTTCTGCTTGGACAGGATCCAGTATGAGTCCTACTGCAGCGGTTGGTATGTTTGCTTCTTTTCTTATTTGATCGGCATACGGGACTTGATAGCCGGGAAAAGCATCAATATTAGCCGGAGCAACAGCACCCGAACTGCAGTCGATAATATCAACGCCCTGATCTTTCATTTTCTTTGCATAGTATACGTAGTCGTCCGGTGTATTTCCGCCTTCAATAAAGTCATTTGCGGAAACGCGAACA
This sequence comes from Scopulibacillus cellulosilyticus, assembly GCF_042665295.1. NCBI lineage: Bacteria > Bacillati > Bacillota > Bacilli > Caryophanales > Sporolactobacillaceae > Scopulibacillus > Scopulibacillus cellulosilyticus. Next base: position 21,757 of record NZ_JBHTCO010000039.1, on the reverse strand, counting down.
GACAGCGGTCCTTGCCATGCGTCTCTGACAGCGTCAATCACTTCTGATAAGAAACGGTAACGATTATCTTTTGAACCGCCATATTCATCTGTCCGTTTATTGGCAAGAGGGGATAGAAACTCATTAATTAAGTAGCCGTGGGCACCGTGGATCTCGATTAAATCAAATCCAGCCTCTTTTGCTCGGCGGGCGCCTTGTCTAAATGCTTCAACAGTTTCTTTGATATCCTCGGAAGTCATTTCTTTTGGAACTTGATATTCATCACTGAATGCTTCAGCTGAAGGGGCGATAATTGGTCCCTCTAATTCTGCTTTACGGCCGGCATGGGCAATTTGGATCCCCATTTTACTGCCGTGCTCATGATTGAGGTCTACCAGCTGCTTCAGCCCTTCGATATGATCATCGCTCCAAATACCTAAGTCCTGATCAGAAATCCTTCCTTGCGGTGTTACAGCGCTAGCTTCAACAATAACCAATCCTACCTGACCGACAGCCCGGCTCGTATAGTGAGTGAGATGCCAGTTTGTGACTTTACCATCCTTATTCGTACAAGAATACATGCACATTGGTGACATGACAATGCGGTTTTTTAGTGTTAAATCCTTAATTGTATAAGAGGAGAATAGTTTCTTTGCCATTTAAATCACATCCTTTTGCAATCTACAGAGTGTAATATTCCCATGTGCACGATATTATAGCATAAGGATTTTATGGTTACAGTGAATATGCTCACGGTGTAAAGCTGTTTTTGATAAAAAAGTTTAAAAGGGTTTTCTCATAGCGGTCAGGAAACAGTAAAAAGGATTCGGTGTGGCTTGCCTGATCAAACGTTTTTAAATCAATACTTTTTGAAGTTTTATATTTATTATAAATGGAACGGCTGTTAGAAATAGGGATGGCTTCATCAGCCGTTGAATGAATAAGTAAAATAGGGCCATTAAAATGTTTCACGGCATTGATCGGTGAAACAGCGTTTGGATCCAGCCCCGATAATATGGGTGCCCAAAAATCAAGAATAATTGGTGTAAATGGGAATGAAGGAAGATGTGACCAATGAGGCAGGTTTGTTTCTAAGTATTTTTTTAAATTTGTAAAAGGTGAATCGGCGACTACCAATTTAACGGAAGGATCTTTTGGAGCGGCCATTAACGACGTCGCTGCGCCTTGTGACCAGCCGATGAGGCCAATTTCCGCATGATGATCAAGGTTTTTAACTTTATCTATAGCCCCTAGAAGATCTTGTTTTTCATAATAACCTACAGTTGTTGTTTTCCCCTCTGATGAACCGCTGTTGCGAAAATCGAAGGTGACAACGTTGAAACCTGCTTGATTAAGGAATTTCATAAATTTTAAGCCCGGCTTTCCGGAATCAACATCCGGCCATATTAACCGGTTTTCCGTATAACCATGGGAGAGAATGATCCATTTGTGCGTTGGATTTTTAGCTTTTATCACCCAACCATTTAATTTCAAATGACCCTCCCGGCTGTTAAAAGAAATGTTTTGGTACGGTAATCCAACAGCTCCGGGATTAGTTGCAACCGGATGACGCGCAGGGTGGATCAGAGCGTTTGTAACATAGTAGCTTATACCCATAATTGCTATTACTATAATCATGATAATAGTGATAGTAACAATAATCCACCTTCTTCTTTTTTTCGGGCGTTTAATCGATGGTACTTCCCGTATGACAGTGCCCATATAAAATTGCCCCCTTTCTTATGTAAGAAAAGTCTGCCCCTCCTATAAATTGAATTTTCAAATAACATTGTATTAATTATATCAGAAAAATAAAATAGTAATTGTGTTACCTGTACAAAATAAATGGCCAGTTTTGTAAACTAGCCTTAGTTAGTAAATTATATTATTATTTTTTAAAAGCCTCTAAACAAGCCAAAGCTTGCTTCGGATCGTCTGTAATAATACCATTAATTTTCCATGAAATAAGCCGATTGATAAGTTTTGTTTGGTTCACTGTATAGGCTCTAACTTGTATTTGGTGCTGCTGCGTCGTTTCGATCAGCTCTTTAGTAACGTTACGGTAATGAGGATGAATGGCTGAGGCATGTATAGATTTTGCATATTCCCATGGTACCGGTATAGACTTCTTGTATAATGGTGCTGTTTCAGCTGCAGAATCGATTTTATGGATTTTAAAAAGACTGTCATGATTGAAAGACGAATAGACGGTTCTTGATGCTAAATGGTAATCATGAACCATTTTAATTACAATTTCCTCCATGCCTTTATAAGGAAAAACGCTATTTTTCAACTCAATATTAAGTATGAGATTAGTTTTTGACATCCAATCAAGCACTTCTTCCAACGTTGGAATGGTCGCTTTACGTGATAGCCATTTGAATCGTTTCCCGGCATTCAGTTTGGTTAAATAGCTGGCTGTCAATTCCTTTACGAGTCCTTTGCTGTTAGTTGTCCGGTTGACCGCTTCATCATGTATAATAACCGGCACCCCATCTTGTGATAATTGTACATCAAGCTCGATACCGTGGGCACCGCATTTATAAGCCGCCAGAAAAGCAGGCATTGTATTTTCAGGATATTTAGAGCTGTATCCCCGGTGGGCGAATATCTTTGTTGACATCTCGACACTCCAATCTGTACGTTAATCATATAATGATATGTCGAAATTTAAAAGGGTTTCAGAAAAAAACAGAGAAATCTATAATAGTATATGGCAAGGAAAGGTGATAAGCGACTATGGAAAATTGGCAAACAAAAGACCAGCTAAAAGAATTATTAGTCAAACTTGTAGAGATCCCGAGCATTACCGGGTCAGAATCTGAAATCGCAATGAGTGAGTATATCCAGCTCAAATTATCCGAACTGAAGTTTTTTAAAAACTATCCGCATATGCTGGAGCTGCATCCCACTAATGATGGACGCAAACTTGTAACCGCTTTAGTAAAAAACGGCCATTCGAAGAAAACTGTCATCTTACTAAGCCATTTTGATGTTGTTGACATTGAGGACTACGGTGATTGGAAAAATCTTGCTTTTAGACCTAATGAATTAACACAGACATTTAAAGAAAACAGAGACCATATTCCGGAAGAAGTAAACAAAGATCTTAATAGCGGACATTGGCTGTTTGGAAGAGGCAGCATGGATATGAAAGCGGGTTTAGCTTTGGAAATGTCCCTTCTGGAAGAAGCAGATGCCGGCCGTTTTTCCGGCAATGTCTTATTGCTGTCTGTTCCCGATGAAGAGGTTAACTCTCTTGGGATGACAACAGCCGTTGAAGTATTGTTAGATTTGGCTGAAAAGTATGACTTGGAATATACAGCTGTTTTAAATACTGAGCCTTCTTTTCCAAGATATCCTGGCGACGAGGCTCGTTATATTTATACGGGATCCATCGGGAAGGTACTCCCCGGATTTTTTTGTTATGGAAAGGAAACGCATGTAGGCGAGCCGCTATCCGGCTTAAATGCAAATTATATGGTTTCCGAAATTAATCGCTTAATGGAATTAAATACAGATTTTTGCCAAATGATTGAAGGGGAAATGACACCGCCGCCAACTAATTTGATGCAAAAAGATTTAAAGGTTGATTATTCTGTTCAAATCCCTCATACAGCCGTGACACTATTCAACCTTTTAATGCTTGATCAGCCGCTTGAAGTGATTAATGCTGAATTGTTAAAAATAGCGGGACAGGCGGCAAAGCAAATTGAAGACCATCATTTTAACCAATCAGAAAAATTTTCTCAGTGGGCATCATTTAAACCTGAATCTGTATCCGTCCGTGTGATGACATTTGAACAATTGAAAAAGAAAGCAATTGCTTTATATGGTCAATCCGAGATAGAACGTCTCGAATCTTATACTCTGGCTAATTTCCAAGAACTTGGTGACAGGGACTTGTCAACAAGGCTTGTCTACGATTTAGCCAGCCTGTGCAAGCATTTGGCGCCAATGATAGTTTTATTTTACAGCCCGCCGTTTTACCCGGCAGTCACATCGAAAGATAATTCAAAAATTATGGATGTTATGCAAAATGTCATTGAGACGGCCAAAAACAAAAATATTGACATTAACCATCAATATTACTTTGCAGGTTTATCTGATTTAAGTTATGCAGCCCTGCAGCAAGATTCAGCGTCTTTATATGATTTATTTTACAATATGCCCCTTTATGGAAAACGCTATGATTTACCTGTTAATGCAATGCAAACACTTAATTTACCTGTATTGAATCTCGGGCCGTACGGGAAAGATGCTCATAAGTGGACTGAACGCTTAGATGTTGATTTTTCATTCGGGGAATTACGCCCGCTCCTTTCACATACTGTTGAACAACTTTTAAAATAAGGTGATACTGATGAAACCTGTATTAGTTGATCATGGTGTTTGGCAAATGACCTTGCCGACGCCATTTGACATTGGACCTGTTAACGTTTACCTCATACAAAATGATATCATAACTTTAGTTGATGCCGGTCCTAAGACAGAAGAGGCTTGGCTGTCATTTAACGATGCTTTAAAACACATTGGGATGACACCGAAAGATATCGATCAAATTGTTTTAACGCATCATCACCCTGATCATACCGGGCTTGTTAACTATTTTAATCAGGATATACCGGTCATTGCCCATTCGCGCCTAAGACCCTGGTTTGAGCAAGATGAGGCATTTATGATGCGTTACAATCGCTATTTTAAGGCACTTGGTTATCAAATGGGTGTACCCGAAATTTATAGAAAGAAAATGTCATCGATTGAAGAAGATTTGAAATACGCGTCGAAAGGCATCCTCACTAAGGCTGTTGATGAAGGGGATACTATTGACGGTTTAAAAGATTGGCAAGTTCTTTATACCCCGGGTCATGCCCAGAGCCATATCAGCTTGTACCGGGAAAAAGACGGCCTATTTTTAGCGGGGGATCTTTTGCTCGAGAAAATTTCCTCTAATGCTATTTTAGAACCGCCATACAATGACAAGGAGACTCCGCCTTGTTCACTGCTCCAATATCGGGAGTCGCTGAAGAGATGCTTGAAGCTTAATATTTCAAAGGTCTGTCCAGGTCATGGAAAAGTTTTTGCCCAAGCCCATGAATTAATAAATGAACGTTTGCAAAACCAGCTTGAACGGAGAAATAAGGTATTAAGTTATTTGGAATCAGGGTGGAAAACGACATTTGACATTGGAAAAGAAATGTTTTCAAAAGCCTATTTAACGCAAATGGATCTTGTTTTATCCGAGATACAGGGGTATTTGGACTGGCTTTTGCAAGCAGAAAATATACAAAAAATAGAAAATAACGGCGTCATTTATTATAAAGGCTTATATGCTGAAAATACTTCTACAAGGACTTTTTGAAGGCAGGAATAAAGAGATGAGCAACCCAAGTTTAAAGAATCAAATCATTATTATAACAGGTGCTTCAAGCGGTATTGGTAAACAAATGGCAATCGCCGCGGCAAGAAAGGGAGCCTTTCTCATTTTAATGGCCCGATCGCTGGATAAGCTGCAAATAATTCAAAAGGATATTAATGATAATTATGGCGTGGAAGCAGAAGTCCACGCCATTGACGTCAGCGATACAAATGCTGTACAACATGTTTTCAGTAAAATTTTTAATCATCACGGCCATATTGATGCCCTTATTAATAATGCCGGATTTGGTGTATTTGATTATTTTGCTGAGGCGGATCCAAATGATATTAAAAAGATGTTTGAAGTGAATGTCATAGGATTAATGAATTGTACGAGGATGGTTGTTCCTTATATGCTGAAGAGCAATAAAGGGCATATTATCAATGTTGCTTCTATTGCGGGTAAGCTGGCAACGCCAAAATCAACTGTTTATTCGGCAAGCAAGCATGCTGTATTAGGTTTTACAAATGGTTTAAGAATGGAACTTGCCGGAACAAACATTCATGTTACTGCCGTCAATCCCGGGCCGATTCGAACGAATTTCTTTGATATTGCTGACCCAAGCGGACAATACATAGCCAATGTTGGCCGATTTATGGTTGAACCTGAAAAAGTAGCTCATAAGGTTGTTGATATTATTGGCACTAACACCCGTGAGGTTAATATCCCATGGACGATGAGTACAGGTGCCCGTCTTTATCAAATATTTCCAAGGTTGGTTGAAAAAATTGCCGGGAACCTGCTTAGTAAGAAATAGATTTAACTGTTTTTTAATTAAAAAAGGGCGGTGGATGGGATTGAAAATACGGCATTCTGCTAAAGCGATCATTATTAAAAATGGGAAGCTGCTTGTCACTGAAAATAAAGACAACTTTGGCACCTTTTATCTGCTTCCCGGCGGCGGCCAGAAACATGGAGAAGATCTGCACCAAGCATTAAAAAGGGAATGTTATGAGGAAATTGGCATCCGGGTTGAACCGAAAGAACTTATTTATTTGAGAGAATATATTGGGAAAAACCATGAATTTCATGCTTTTGATGGTGATGTTCACAAAATAGAGTACATATTTTTATGTAAACCGGCGTCAGAAGATGAACCTCAAGCGGGGAGACGGCCTGACCAATATCAAACAGGCGTCACTTGGCTTCCTTTAGCTGACTTAATGGACTATCGTTTTTACCCAAAGGCTGCTTGTCCGTTAATTACAGAAAGATTTTATATTAAAGAGCATATTGACGAGCAGCCTGTCTATTTAGGCGATGTTAATTAAAGACCATTTGTGTGGTCTTTTTTTGTGTACTTTTACGCCGAAGTTTATTATGAGAAGTCTCGCTTTTCTTTGCAATTCGCAGCAGTTTCAGATGTTTTGCCCGGTGCCATTAATTACCCTTACACAAAACTGTTTATTTTATTGTATTGTTGGAAAAATAACCTTGAAAACGGTTTACTGTATTCCTTGACAAACACAATTATTTAAAATACCATGCTTATATAAAGTAAGTTACATATTAATAAGCGGTAGCTTACAGCCTTATAAATATGGTAAACAATAGGGAGGAAGTTATTCATGTCAAATGTCAATCTTACAATTATTTACTATAGTTCAACAGGAACAAATTATAAAATGGCCGAATATGCGCAAGAAGCTGCTAAAGAAGCAGGCGCTGAAGTTCGCCTGGTCAGAGTCCCGGAATTAGCGCCGGCTGAAGCTATCGCTTCAAATCCTGATTGGAAAAAACATGTTGATGAAACACAACATATTCCTGAAGCGACCCATGCCGATCTTGAATGGGCTGACGCTATTATTTTCAGCATGCCAACCCGTTTCGGAAACGTTCCTTCACAAATGAAGCAATTTATTGATACATGCGGCGGCCTTTGGGCAACAGGTAAAACAGTTAACAAAGTTGTCAGTGCCATGGCAAGCGCCAATGAAATTCACGGCGGTCAAGAACAAACGATCTTACAGTTCTATACATCAATGTATCACTGGGGAGCTATTGTTGTAGCGCCGGGTTATACTGACCCATCTATTTCAGCTGCCGGAGGCAACCCTTATGGTACAAGTGCGATAGCAGGTAAATCTGAAGATGTTAAAGAGGCTGCCAAACATCAGGCTAAACGCGTCGTTGAAGTTGCTGAATGGGTAAAACAAGGACAAGCTAAATAACTGTTAAAGACCAAGGGTGATATCCTTGGTCTTTATTAAAGCCATGAGATTTTTATTTCACTGATGGAAATTTTACTTTATATGGATTAAACATTATGGAAAAGTAATGTTGTCATGACTTTTAACTTCATTATGAAGGATGATAAGTAATCCCCAACCTTTCCATTTTCCTAATGAGATTTGCATGGTCTATATCGAGTTGTGAAGCAGCGGCTCGTATACTTTTTGAGGATTTTAAGGCCATTAAAATAACTCGGGTTTCAAATTGTTTCATTGCTTCTTTCAGACTGAAATTTTCAGTTGATGGTGTTCCTTTAATCAACTTTAAACCTTCTTTTTCAGTTGATGATAGTTCTAATGCCCAAGCATTTTTGATATGCTCTGGCAAATCGCTTGGTGAAATAGATGTCGTTGAAGTCGATATAACGAGAAATTCTATAATATTTTTTAGTTCACGTACATTTCCGGGCCATGAATAGTTTTTTAAAATAGATAAAGTTTGCGGCAAAAGTTGTTTTTCTAAATGGTATTCATTACAAAAGTTTTGAAGGATTTGTTCAATTAAGGGGCCAATATCTGATTTTCGTTCATGCAATGGAGGGATTTTCAGATGTACGACATTAATTCGATACCATAGATCCTCACGAAATTTTTTCTCCCTTACCAATTGCATTAAATCTTGATTTGTTGAACAGATGAGTCTAAAGGAAAGATGTTTAGGTTTAGTATCGCCGATACGGGTAATTGTTTGATCTTGAATGACACGCAGTAATTTTACTTGAAGAGTTAAGGGAAGTTCACCGATTTCATCCAATAAAATTGTCCCATTATTAGCTTGTTCAAAAAAGCCCGGTTTTCCTTCTTTTCTTGCACCTGTAAATGAACCGCTTACATAACCAAACAGTTCTGCCTCAAATAATTCAGGCGGAATAGCTGCACAATTTACTTTAATGAATGGCTTTTCATTTACAGAACTCAACTGATGAATCAGGTTTGCCAAGACTTCTTTACCTGTTCCCGAGGGACCGGTAATTAATACAGGTGTAGGAAATGATGATATTTGCTTGATACTCTCTATTATTTTCCGCATTTGTGGACTTTTAAATACGATAGTAGAAGCGTCCTGATTTAGTGACAAGGAATATTCAGGAAACTTTTTGTTAATATGCTCAACCTTTCTAAGTTGATTTTGTAAGTGGTTTAAATAGGTAAGATCTCTAACACTTGTGACTACCATCTTAACTTCTTTTTCCTCATCAAATACCGGTGTGGCAGTGGCAACGAAATATTTACGCTTTTTAATTTTTTGCATAATCGTTGTCGTTTGTTTTGATTGTAATGCCATGTATGCTGCTGAGCGGTCAAAGTAATCTGAAAAAACGAGATCTCTTATGTTTTTCCCTACTACTTCTTTGCGTGAAATCCCTGTCATTTCCTCATATGCTTTATTGACTTCTAAAGTAATCCCTTGATTGTTTACAACATAAAGACCGTCTGACGAGAAATTAATAATAGTGCGAAGCTGTTTATTCTTTTCTTTTAATCGTGAAATCTCATCCAATAAATCTTGATTGGCTAAATCCATAATTTAAGATTCACACCCCTTAGCTAAAACTGTTGTTATTTATACACCATTTATGGTGACAAACTAACACCATTTCTTATTAATAGTTTATCCTATATTTTGATTTTATCAAATATTTAATATTGGCATAATATTTGCAATGGTAAAAGTATAGTCGCGATCCTTGTTTAATAATTTTCATAGGCATAAGTGTTAGATTGGAACTTCTAAAACCAAATGGAGGGGATTATATGTCTGTACTTGATTTACCACGTCAAATCTATATTGAAAGCGGTATCTTAAACCGTTTGGATGAATTTGTCGTTGCAAACGGAGGGAATAGGGCATTTATCATCATGGATTCTTTTTTAGTCAATTCATGTCATCTTGACGAAAAGGTAAAAGAAGTATTAACAAAGAAGGGTTTAGAATGTACTTTCTTTAGTAATTATTCTGGAGAGCCGACAACAAACCATGTTAACGATGCACTTGAACAATTAAATGGCTTCCATGGTAATTGCATCATTGGGGTCGGCGGCGGAAGTGCGATAGATTTAGCTAAAGCTGTTTCATTATTTGGTATGAATCCTAACATGAAGTGGTCTGATATTATAGGTGAACCGCGGCTAAACAGACTTCCTCTTATAGCTGTTCCAACAACAGCAGGAACAGGCTCCGAAGCGACGAAAGTAATGGTTATAACGAATATTGAAACAAATGTTAAGATGAACCCGGGACATCCTCATTTAATTCCAGATGCCGCTATTTTAGACCCGGAACTTACGTTGAGTTTACCACGGAATTTTACAGCCTATACAGGTATTGATGCACTGACTCATGCAATTGAAGCCTATGTTTCCAATCGTGCGACACCCATGTCCGATCTTTTTGCTCTTAAGGCCATTCGTATGATTAGCACAGCTTTACCTAAGGCTTGTCTAAATGGAAGGGATATAGAGGCTCGGAAACGCATGAGTTTAGCTAGTTGTTTTGCAGGGATTGCTTTTTCAAACTCATCTACAAATTTAGCTCATGCAGCCGGCCGGCCGTTAGGTGCACGTTTTCATATTCCGCATGGATTGAGCGTAGCACTTTTGCTGCCTTTCGTCATGAGATTTGGTCTCGATGCTGCAAAAGAACGTTATAAAGATATAGCGGTGGCATTAGGGGCAGATCCATCAAAAACAGGTGATTTGGCTGAAAGCTCTATAAGAATCATTGAAGACTTTAATTCCAAATTCGGTATTTGGGCAGATGGACAAAAATATATACAACCACAAGCGTTAATTGATGCAGTTCCAACACTTGTTACTGATGCCATGTCAGGGAATGGTATATCCACAAACAGAAAGATACCCGCTTATCACGATATAGCTGTAATCTATAACATGCTGGTAGAAAGATTATCAAAAACCTCTACTCCTATTTAAATTCAGAAGGTCTAATCTAAATAAAGAGAAGGAGAATCTTATGAGTATCTCTGAAAGAAAAATGCTTAAACGTGTGGTAGGTTCAAGTCTAATTGGTTCGGTTATTGAATGGTATGATTTCTTTCTGTATGGTGTTATTGCCGGTATTGTATTAAACAAACTTTACTTTCCGGCAAATGATCCCTTTATTTCTACATTGCTTGCATATGTAACCTTCGGTGTCGGTTTTGTTACACGTCCATTAGGCGGTATCATCTTCGGTCATTTTGGAGACAAAATTGGTCGTAAAAGCATGCTGATCATTACTTTAACAATGATGGGTTTAAGTACGGCATTGATAGCTTTGATACCAACATATAGACTGATAGGTATTTGGGCACCTATTCTTTTGCTTTTATTACGTATTATTCAAGGCATTGGCTTAGGCGGGGAATGGGGAGGTGCTGTTCTTATGACATTTGAGCATGCACCGCGGTCTAAACGAGGTTTATATGCCAGCTTGCCGCAAATAGGGCTGTCCATTGGTCTATTATTATCATCTGGCGTTGTAGGGTTGCTGTCATCATTACTGTCAAATGACCAGTTTATGACCTGGGGATGGCGCGCCGCCTTTGGACTAAGTACTGTTATGATATTTTTAGGTTTATGGATCCGAATAAATGTGTCGGAAACACCCGAATTTCAGAATGTTAAAAAGTATAAGGGTGAATCTCGTATTCCTTTTGCAGAGATGTGGCGCAAACATACCGGAAACATTATCGCTGGTATGGGAGCAAGGTATATTGATGGGGTTTTCTTTAATATTATGGGCGTTTTTTCAATCACTTATCTTACAAATACCGTTCAAATCTCCCGTTCTACTGCTCTTTTGGGGGTTTCGATTGCCGCATTTGTGATGTGTTTTTTCATCCCGCTTTTTGGCCATATTTCAGATCGCATCGGGAGAAGCCGGACATATTGGTGCGGCAGTTTGATTACCGGTTTCTCTGCAGTGCCTGCTTTTTGGTTGATGTCTTCAGGCGGAGGCAACACTCTGTTGATTTGGCTCGCTGTAGTTATTCCCCTCGGGATTTTCTATGCAGCTGTCTATGGTCCAGAGGCTGCGCTGTTCGCCGAATTATTTGATGCTCGAGTAAGGTATACAGGAATGTCATTTGTTTATCAATTCTCCGGTATTTTTGCAAGCGGATTAACTCCAATCATCGCTGCAACGTTACTTAAACTTAACAATGGTTCACCTAAATTACTTACTCTATATATTGTTTTTTCTGGTATTATTAGTGCGCTTTCTGCATTTTGGATATACACCCGTAAAAATCGATTAATAAAAAATAGTGATTCTGAGGATATTGAAATATTAGAATTAAAAAAGTAATACAAATGTTAGAAGGGGATACCATGAATATTTTAAATAAGAGCTATTATGGTTTAAAAATAGTTAAAACACAGTTAAATTCTTTACGTTCATTAAAAAATACCCCTGCCAAATTGCAGGGGTGTTTTTTGTTTTTATTGTTTTTTTGATAACGAGCGAAGTGCTTCACGATAATCGGAGTCACTGCTTGACCCTTTTTCTTCCTCGATTTTTTCTTCAGGGCTTGTTTGCCCGGACATTAATTCCCGAAGTGCCTCCCGGTAATCTTTATCGCCGCTTCTGTTATTTTTATTTTGTTGATTGCTGTTATCATTTCTAGGTATATTTTCAAAGTTCCTTTGTTCTTCTGCAGCAAAAGCCGGCGCATCATTAAATGTTTCGCTTTTTTCTTCTTTTATGGTTTCATCAAACATTTTCTCTTCCTCTTGAATATTGTTAGAAGCGGCTTCAGAATAGTTTGATGGCACATCTCTATGCTCTGCAGATACTCTTTCCTCTGCAGCTTGTCGTCCTTTATTGTCAGGTTTTGAATCGTTTTTTCTAAATGCAATAATATTGTATGTCATTAATAAAGCTAATGCGATAATGACAACAATAACCCAAATGACGAAAAATAACATACTCCTCACCCCGGTATTTAAGCTTTTTGTTTTCTAGTTACTTCAGCCACACGACGTCCAAGTGCTTTTCCTAAAGCAAGGTCATTTTCTGAAGGCATGTTCGGCGGGGCATCAGCACTGTACTCAACGGGACAGGTTATACCTACACCATAGTAAGAACCATATAATACATTTTCAGGGACATTAGCCGGGAGGCCGACGATAATCATACCATTATGAAGCATTGGGGTAATCAAATTCCAGAGTGTCATTTCAATACCGCCGTGATGGGTTGCCGTTGTACAGAAGACAGCACCGACTTTATTTATTAATTCACCTTTCGCCCATAAGTATCCTAATTTATCGATCCATTCTTTTAATCCGGAGCTGATTGAACCGAAGTGGCCTGGACACCCCCATATAATTGCATCCATATTAGCAAGCTCCCTCACGTCAGCTTCTTTAACATGTCTTAAATAGACGTTAGATCCCGGGTATTCGCCGGCACCTTCTGCAATAGCTTTTGCCAGTACTTGAGTATGACCGTCTTCACTGTCATAAACAACATAAATATTCATTTTCATGTCTCCCCTTTAATACATAACAAAATTATTTTTTGCTTTGTCGATTGTTTCGTTTGCGACTCAGGATAATATTTAATCCTGCAATAACGATTATGGCGCAGACTATATAGACGATAAGAAATGAGGACATTGACTGCCGCCTCCCTAACTGTAAATCTGAACCTTATTATAATATTTCCCAATCATTTAAAACAACTCATTTACATTTTAGACTTCCAACATATGCCTTTATACCTATTACTTTAGTTAGCATGATAAATAGTTTGTATGCGAATTAACCACAAAGTCCATTATATAATATGTCATGTGGGAGTCAATGAAAAAGTGTGTAAATAAAGGAGAACACAGTATTTAATTCCATTTTTTTCAAATTAAAATAAAAAACATTTATTTACCAGTATAAAACGAACACTCATTCGTATAAAATAAATATATGACAGGAATATACGTTCCTTTGGTAAAGAGATTTATACCTTGTGAGGTGGAGGCAACATGGCGCAGAAGGCCATTCTTCTCGTTGATATGCAATCTTTCTATGCTAGTGTCGAAAAAGCAGATCACCCTGAGTTAAACGATTACCCGGTAATTGTTTCAGGTGATCCGGAAAGAAGGTCGGGCGTTGTACTGGCTGCATGTCCTCTTGCGAAAAAACGTGGTGTGAAGAATGCTTACCGGCTTTGGGAAGCGCAGCAGCTTTGTCCGGAAGCTGTCGTTGTTCGTCCGCGCATGCAGCGCTATCTGGATGTTTCAATGCAAATTACAGATATACTTGAGCGATTTACGGATATGGTTGAGCCTTATTCGGTTGATGAACAGTTTATGGATGTCACAGGCAGCAAGCGTCTTTTCGGAACGTCTTTTGAAATCGCCCAAAAAATTAAGGACGCTATTAAGAAAGAAACAGGTGTAAATGCCCGGTGCGGTATAGGGCCTAACAAAGTTCTCGCGAAAATCGCTTGTGACAATTTTTCAAAAAAGAACGATACCGGTATATTCGAACTTAATCAAAATAATATGAAGCAATATATGTGGCCATTGCCTGTTGGTGCGATGTTTGGCGTTGGCAGCCGCATGGAAAAGCATCTTCGGCGGCTGGGTATCTCAACAATTGGCCGGCTGGCAAATTACCCATTAGAGATTTTGAAAAAAAAGTGGGGAATTAACGGCCAGGTGCTGTGGGAGACAGCAAACGGTGTCGACCGCTCACCGGTTTTGGCCGCATCTCATGAGGGGCAAAAAGCCATTGGGCATGCGATGACGCTTCCAAGGGATTATCAAGATTTTGAAAAAGAAATTAAGGTCATTCTTTTAGAACTTTGTGAAGAGGTATGCTCCAGGGCCCGAACTTCCGGTGTGATGGGATATACCATTTCCACGGGGTGCCAGGGGGCAAACTACGATTCACCTGCGGGCTTTTATAGGCAAACAACCCTTATAAACCCTACAAATAACACAATAGATGTATTTCATGAGGCAGAGAAATTATTTTTAAAATTTTGGGATAGACGGCCGGTTCGCAGGCTAACTGTTAACCTTTCAAATTTATGCAGTGATAAAGTGCGGCAAATAAGCTTTTTTGACAGCTATGACTCGCGAAGGGAGATCGGTTATACAATGGACCAAATTAAGCAGCGGTACGGCCCGGATGCTATCATTAGGGCAATCTCCCTGACTGAAGCCGGTCAAGCAGCGGACAGAGCGAAAAAGATTGGGGGTCATTATAAGTGAATCATTATCTTGAACGCGGAAATAAGCTTTGGGAGGGCTCAAGGATGTTTCTTCCGGAACATAAAAAGGCTCTATCAGAACGGAGAAAAAATCAACAAAAAGCGATTAAGCCAATATTAGATGAACAGAAACTCGAGGAATTAAATCAATGCATTTGTTATGCCAAAAACAATAACTTACCCGTCTGTGTCGTTTATTTTCAAAATGGTACTCTCCATAAGGCGAATGGTTATATAGATGCTTTTTACGAAATCAGTAAAGAATTGCGCATCACCGGTAATTCAATAAAATCTTTAACATTGAAGGTCGCAGATATTCTTGAGGTGCAGCTGTGACAGGAGTCTCTGAAAAGAGAAGAAGCCGCTTACAGAGAAGCAGCGATTTAAAAATCCTCTTACTTGATAAAATAATCATTTGTAGTAAACACTAAGTCATCAACTATGGTATTCTTGTATAGTACAAATCCGCTAAGATATAGAAGAATAAGCGACTATAAAGGAAGGAACTTGATGAGCCTAGTTATAACCATTTTATTTATTGTCACTTTAGTTTTAAACATATCATTAGCCGCAGCTATTATTTTTCTTGAAAGGCGTAACATCGCTTCAACCTGGTCATGGCTAATGGTTTTAGTTTTTATTCCGATTATTGGATTTATTATTTATCTTATATTTGGACGAAACTTAAGCAAGAAAAAAATATTTCATTTGTCCTCCAAGGAAATTGATGAAATACAAGAAATCATTCACAAGCAGGAAGATGAGCTGAGAAATGAGTCTTTTCAGTATAATGATCCTTCAATAGCGGAATATGAAGAAATGATTTATATGAATCTTAACAAAGGGCATTCAACTTTTACTCAAGATAATCATATTGAAATATTTACGGACGGGCGGAAAAAGTTTGAAGCTCTGTTTGAAAGTCTTGAAAAGGCCCGGGAGCACATTCATCTGCAATATTATATTATTAGAAATGATGATCTTGGAAAAAAGCTGGTCAATGTCCTGACTAAAAAAGCCAATGAGGGTGTTAAAGTCAGAGTGCTCTATGATGATTGGGGAACGAGGCTTCCAAGGCGCTTTTTTAAAGATTTAAAAGCTGCAGGCGGAGAAGTGGCTGCCTTTTTTCCATCGAAAATTCCTTATTTTAATATCAAATTAAACAACCGGAATCACCGCAAAATTGTTGTGATTGACGGTGTGTGCGGTTTTCTGGGCGGATTTAATGTAGGTGAAGAGTACTTAGGATTAAGGCAAAAATTTGGTTACTGGCGCGATACCCATTTAAAAATATGCGGAAGTGCTGTTCATGTACTGCAGACCCGCTTTTTCCTTGACTGGAATAACGCGTCGCATCAACATTTGCTGCAATTTGATCAGAAATATTTTCCTGAAGTTTTAGTTGAAAAAGGGCAAGCAGGGATGCAAATTGTTTCAAGCGGTCCCGATTCAAAATGGCAGCAAATTAAAAATGGCTTTATTAGCATGATCCACTTAGCAAAAGAAAGTGTATACATTCAAACCCCTTATTTTATTCCAAGTGACAGTGTCATGAATGCATTGCTTATTGCGGCTCTTTCGGGGGTTGATGTCCGGATTATGATCCCTAATAAGCCGGATCACATTTTTGTTTATTGGGCGTCTTTATCTAACATTGGCGAGTTACTGGATGCAGGGGTTAAATGTTATATTTATAATGAAGGCTTCATTCATGCTAAAACAATTGTCGTTGATGGAAAAATTGCCTCTGTTGGAACAGCAAATATTGATGTCCGAAGTTTGAAATTAAATTTTGAAACGACCGCATTTATTTATGATTCTAATGTTGCCTTGCAGCTGCAAAATATTTTTGAGCAAGATTTAAAGAAATGTTGGGAATTGACGCTGGAAATGTATGAGCATCGCCCGCGGCGGGTTAAGTTCAAAGAGTCAGTTTCGCGGCTTTTATCTCCTATTTTATAAAGAAAACTTGGCAAGCGCCAAGTTTTTTGTTTTTAAGCTTTGTCAATAGCTGAATTCCCCTTAAAAGCTTTATTATCCAAAATTTCAATTTCAGAGTCTAATGTCCGCCCATATTCCTTTGTGTGGTTAACAAGGTTAATAATGTTCTGATGTGCTTGTTTTGCTCCAGTAACAAGCAAGGGGACACCAATAAAATGAAGTTTAACGCCTCTTGAGAAAAATCCGCCAAAGGTCATAGCTAAAGGAACTGTTGGAGAGGTATTTGATATCACAATCGGCTCTTTGGCTGCTTGAGTGTCTTGAAGGATAAGAGCCAAATGGCGAAGCGCAGGTACTAACGCTTTTGAGTTCCCTCTGCCAAGTGTATAAACTTTATTATTGTCTTCATCAACGCCGTGTAAATAAAATTTCCCTCTATCTTTATAAGTTAATTTATTAAAAATATCAACGCGGAGAATTTCTTCTTTTGTTGGTTTTCAATCCCGCGGTAATTTATTAAGATGATAGGCCGCTGCCAGCGCGGATGAATGCGTACCGCCGAAGCAATTATAGATATATATCAATCTTGAGTACCTTCCTTCTTAAAAAGGATTTCCGAATGAACGAAAACATAGAGATATATGAGTTATTATTTTGTCCAATTATGGTAAATTTTATTTTAAGTAAAATGAGGATCTCATTGATAAATTAAGCGAAGCGGATAGTCCATTAGGCGTCTTTTAAAATAAAAACAAAGCAGTGCTAAATCAGACTGCTTTGTCGGGATAAGGGGTCTTTTAATTTAAATTAATGTGCGGTATAGCCGCCATCAACAAGAAGGGTTGTACCATTAACAAAACTGGCATCATCACTTGCTAAAAATAAGACAGCCTTTGCAATTTCCTCCGGTTTTCCAAGCCTGCCTTGCGGATGAAGCGAAGCTAAGTATTCTTTATTTTGAGGATCAACATTTGAAAGTAATGGTGTATCAATATAACCGGGGCAGACAGCATTAATACGAATACCATCTTTTGCATAAGCCGTACATAAGTTTTGAGTTAAAAGCTTTACACCGCCTTTGGCAGAGGAATAGGCAGTTGGATCCGGCAATGCAACAAAACTATGAATAGAACCGGCATTAACAATGACACCGCCAGTGCCTTGTTTAAGAAACTGCTCAATCGAATATTTATCAGAGAGAAATACGCCTGATAAGTTAATATCAATCGTCCGTTTCCATTTTTCGTAAGATAATTCATGTGCAGGTGCGTCATCGGCGACGCCGGCATTTGCGTACATGATATCCAGCTTACCGTATTTATTGACGGTTTTATTGATCATCTGTTTAATATCTTCTTCTTTTGTTACATCCGTTTTAACAAATAACGTATCAAATCCATTTGAAGTTAATTCTTCTGATACATTTTTACCTCGTTCTGAAAAGTCGGCAATCACCACTTTTGCACCTTCTTCAGCAAAAAGGCGAACAGTCGCTTCACCAATTCCGCTTGCTCCGCCTGTGACGATGGCTACTTTATCTTTTAATTTCATATTAATCCCTCCATTTATCATTAAATTCAAGTCAATATCTGCTTTTATTCATTGATCAAATTAATTTAACGGGCCGTTGCACCGCCATCAATCACAAATTCCGCACCCGTCGTATAAGATGATTCATCAGAAGCAAGAAACAGGACTGTATTTGCGACATCCTTAACCGATCCCAGATGTCCCATAGGGAATTCTTTGCCGAGCTGTTCTTTTGTATTTCCGGTCACTTGGGAAGCATAGTCTGCCATTCCGGTATCAATATATCCCGGATGAATGGAGTTAACCCGGACGCCTGACTCAGCATACTCCATCGCCGCGTCTTTAGTCATGATACGAACAGCGCCTTTACTTGCACCATACAGGACATGACCTGGGGCACCCATCAAACCGGCAATGGAAGATGCATTAATCACTGAACCTTTATTTTGTTTGGCCATCAGCGGCATAATATGCTTCATGCCTAAGAATACGCCGGTCACATTAATAGACATCAGACGATTCCATTCTTCAAGTTCAATGTCTGCAACTGGTTTTATAATATAAATGCCGGCATTGTTGAAAAGAACGTCAACTTTGCCAAAAGTCTTTATTGTTTCCTCTGCAACCTTTTTCCAGTCTTCTTCTTTGCTGACATCATGTTGGACGAAAAGTGCTTCTCCGCTGTTTGCTTCAATATCTTTTACTGCTTGACTTCCGGATTCTTGATTGATGTCAGTAATAACAATTTTTGCTCCTTCTTTAGCAAATAATAGGGCGGTTTCTTTACCGATTCCAGTACCGCCGCCGGTGATGACAGCTACTTTATTTTCAAGTCTCATGACAAGCACACATCCTTTTAATATTTAAAGTTATGTTTTAAGTAAAGGTAAAAGAGGTTCTTATTATTTCCAGCCGGCTTATAATGATTCACCAACCTGCTATACTTCCATCTATATTAAAAAAAGGAGTATTTTCATTAAGTTTCACTTTATAAGTAAGTGTCCATAGGCTTATACATAATTATGATATTTAATATTATTTTTACATCCAAATAATGGCTTGCATATAAAAACACTGTTATAATGGAAAAAATATAAAAGACAGAATGTCTATGAAAGAGGGGAGAAAGGGATGATTGAAACCAAAAGGCTCGTTTTCAAAGAGTATACAATGGATGATTTAGATGCATATGCGTCGCTGTGGGCGGACCCTGAAGTGGTTCGCTATATTAATAATGGCGAGACGAAAACGCGTCAAGAGGCAGCACAAAGCTTAAAAAACTGGATTTTGCCAAGTTATCATGATGGGCTGGGGCTGTTTGCGGCCGTCCTTAAACAAAGCGGGGAAATCATTGGCCATACCGGGCTTGTTGTTCAAGATGTAGAAGATAGACAGGAACTTGAGCTGGGTTACTGGCTGGCCCGAGACTACTGGGGGAAAGGGCTTGCGGTTGAATCGGCTAAAGCATTTAGGGATTATGCGTTTAATCAATTAGGACTGCACCGTCTTATCTCACTCATTAATCCTAATCATCCCGCTTCTATATTTGTTGCCAGAAAAACAGGAATGACCTATGCCAAAACGGTAACGTTTAACGGCCACACTGCACTCGTCTACGCTATTGAAAAATCATCTTTCAACCCTAATATGCTATAAAAATAAGAAGAGAAAGAGGAGAGCCTCTTCTCTTCTTATTTGCCGGAAACCTGAAAGTCAATTTCATCTTTTTCTTGACTATAGTCGAGGGTAAGATCCCGGCCGTCAAGGTACCAAAGCTCATCTTGTTCTACATAAAATGTAATGCCGTCAGCTATAGTGGAAATCCCAATATTTTTTGGCTCATCTTTAACAATGCCCATAGAGAATGCGGCATGAATTGTGCTGTCTCCTCCATATCTGACAAATAGTTTGATCTGGTCTCCTTCTTCAAAGTCCCATTCTTCTTTAAACCAGGTAACGGCTGCAGGAGTTACAGTAAGTTTCATTATCTATCCTCCAAACTTTTAATTTATACAGTTAAGGCGTTGGCTAGGAAAGATTTTGCAGCTTTTTCGGCCTTTTTCTTAGCTTCTTCCAATAAAGATGAAGATTTCTCCGGAAAAGCGTTCATGCCTTCGACAACTAAATGATCATAGTCTGTAATTCCGATAAATGCCATGACGCTTTGTAAATATTTATTTGTAAATTCCATATCTGCCGCCGGGCCTTCCGAATAGACGCCGCCGCGGGATTGAATGTGCAATACCTTTTTATTTTTCATTAATCCTTCCGGACCTTGAGCCGTATAATGGAAAGTTTTCCTTGCTATAACAACATTATCGATATAAGCCTTTAACATTGGCGGAAAACTTAAGTTCCACATAGGTGTTACAAATACATAGGCGTCTGCAGATATAAACTGCTCGAGAATTTCTTCCATACGATTAATCGCTGTTTGTTCATTTTCATTAAGCGGGAGGTCTTTACCTGCTTTTTCCCATGCGGAAAACACAACTGTATCAATAAGGGGGATATGCTCCTTATAAAGATTCACTCGCTCTATTTCGACATCAGGGTTTTCGCGTTGCAGTGTTTCTGCAAAATGTTCACCAACCTGCAGACCGAACGAAGCTTCGACTGGTTTAGGATTAGCTGTTATATAAAGTACTTTAGTCAATGTATTTCACTCCTGTAATAATTTAAGATGGTGCAAGGTTTAATCTTACTTAACTTACATTTTGTAAGCAATGATGTCAATTCATTTGCTTTAATACTTAAATGTCTGTTCAAAAAGGAGGACAAAAAGAACCGACACTGGCTAAAAACGTCACGTCCATGTGACAACGCCAGTACTAGCACGTCCTGTGCGCCGGAAGTTCAACGACAGTCTCGAGGATCGAAGCGACGAGCAAAGCCTCTCGCGATAACTGCGAGTTGCGACGAGAAGTTGGCGATGCGTCAGTGAATATCCTGCGGCGCAGGAGCACAGATACATCTCAGAATTTGCTTGAGGACCGGAGAGACCGAGTGACGAAGAAATTCGACAGTTATTTTTCCCGGACTTTTTGAACAACCTTTTTAAAACATAGGATTTTCTTCCAAAAATTTATAAACATTTTTCACAAGCTCTTCCGGTGTATTTCCCGACACGTATTCGCCGTTAACAAGTGCATAGGGACCTTCCAAACAATAATCACAAAAATTAAGGCAGTCATATTCAATAACATCAAGATTAGGGTCTTTTTCTAATTCTTCGAACGCATCCCATGAACCGCTGGCTAAATTACTCATGCAAAATTCAATAATTGGATTCAAAGCTTGTCACCTCAATTCTAAGAACAAAATCGCTAGCGCGACTTAATTACTTCCCAAGTGTAGCCTTATCACTTGGGATTCTTTTTTGCTCGTCGCATAGTACCTTCACAAAAAGGACAGACTACCTCTACTTCTTCATGTTTT